>JBLHND010000001.1:0-51909 GCA_047622605.1 Motiliproteus sp.
TGCGTTTTATCTGAATGCAGCGCGGTTCTTTTTTTTCTGGTATATGAAGGTGATGCTATGCGGGACTGGCGTTGGCCCTGATGGGCTATGTGGCGGGTGCCGCGTTCTACCTGTTCGTTTAATCGCAGCGCTGTGGTGAGTTAGCTTTTTGTGGGTTGGACTTTAGTCCGACAAGGCTGGCATGCTGTCGCCATCGTCAGGGTGAAGCCTAACCTACAAAAAAACCAACCCACAAGAGGGTTGGCTCCCACAGGATCTTAGGCGGGGCGGCGCAGTGCAATACTGCGGCCGGCCAGCACCGGGAAAGGCAGGCTCGCATGGGCTTGCTGAATCTCGTCTACTCGACCCTGAGTCTCGGGTAACAACGGCGCCGCTCTGTGAGAGGTCATATCCATGTGTAACAGCAAGGATTCCATCGCGGCAAGCTCCTTTCCGGTGTCTGCATGCAGCATCCTGATGAATACCCGTAGTTTCTTGCTATCGCTTTCCAGCAGCTGGATGTCAACCCTCAGGGGTTCTCCCTCACCGACTTCTTGAAGGTAGTGCACCATGCTCTGCAGTGTATAAATAGAGACCTGGCGTTGGGCTCTAAAGGTTTCATTGAGCCCCAGACGTAGCATGAATTCATCTATCGCCTTGCTAAAAACGACGACGTAGCAGGCATCGTTCATATGTCCGTTGTAATCGATCCAGTCGGAACTTACCGGCCCTTCAAATACCACTATTCTTGTTGTCATTCTGTTGTCCTCGCTGAGTGCATCACGCAGGGTGCCCGCGGGCGTTACCCTCATAGTTACATAGTAAGTAACGAACGGGCTCCCTATTTGACATAAGTCGCCTATTAACTGTTAAATATCGACAGAATATCGGCAGCGTAAGCGTAAGCGTGAGCGTTAGTACCACCAGGAGTGTTGGTTATGTTTGGAGATCGTCCGCAAAAATACCCCCAGAAAATCTCTTTTCTATTGGTGCCCGGTTTCTCATTATTCGGTCTGGCATCCATGCTTGATCCCCTTCGGCATGCCAACCGGGCCAGCGAATACGAACTTTACCAGTGGGAACTTATATCCGAAGAGGGCGGCCTGGTTCTCAGTAGTGACGCTATTGAAATCATGAGTAATGCCAGCCTGCGTGAGGCCGATAAATGCGATACCCTGATTATCTGTGCCGGTTATAGCCCTCACGAACAACTCACCCATGCATTAATCAGTTTTATTCGCAAACAGGCAAGCCATGGTGCCGATATTGGCTGTCAGGATACCGCCACTCTGATTGCAGCGGCTGCGGGTGTCCTTAATGGCTATCGTGCGACCATGCATTGGGAAAACCTGCAAAGCACCGCAGAAACCTACCCTAGCGTACAGCTGGTACAGGAGCTGCTGGTCATCGACCGTAACCGATTTTCCTGCCCTGGCGCGCTTTCCGGTCTGGATATGATGCTGCACCTGATCAGCACTCAGCATGGGAGCGGTCTGGCCACCGAAGTCGCGGATGAATTAGTGTATACCCACAAACGCGAGCATGGTGATCCACAACGCATATCCCTGCAACAGCGCCTCGAATGCCGCAATCCAAACCTGGTAGGCGCGGTTCATCTGATGGAACGAACTATAGAGGAGCCGCTTAGTATTCCTGAAGTGGCGGAGCATATAGGGATCTCTGATCGTGAGCTGGAGCGCCTCTTTAAGCACTATCTACAAGAAACGCCGAGTGCTTTTTATCGTAAAATCCGTCTGGATCATGCGCGCTGGATGCTGCAACAAACCACCGGCAGTGTGACCCGGGTGTCGGTAGCCTGTGGTTTTGCCTCACTGTCCCATTTCACCCGTTGTTATCAGCAGCGTTTTAATAAGAAACCGAGTCAGGAACGTTGAGGTCGCCCCCGTGTTTCCTGATTACCGGGCCGTCGCTGAGGCCTGAATGCTGACGGATCGGCCGATCTCTCTGCGCTCCACATAGAGGCTGGCATAAGCCAGCTCTCATCTAAAACTTGATTTTCATCGGGGGTTCATTTCACCCTATCAAAAAAAATACAGTAGCACGCTAGCGCCTATTTATCGGCAAATGCATCGTAAAATATCAATATATAGTCGATTTTAATCAATAGCCTGCGTTTTATACCTGTAGATTAGTTAGCAACTCAACGTCAGGAGCCAGCTTGGCTGCCAACCTGCCCCGTCATTCCACCTAATAATTATGAGTCACAATCGCTATGAATCAAGATGTAATCATCACCTGCGCCGTCAATGGCGCGGGCGACACGGCCAACAAAAGCCCCCATGTTCCGGTCACGCCGGAAGAGATTGCCAACTCGGCAATTGAAGCCTGGAATGCCGGTGCCGCGATTGCCCATATTCACGTTCGCGAGCCGGATACCAAGCAGGGCTCACGCCGGGTAGAACTCTACGCCGAAGTTTGTGAGCGTCTGCGGGCTTCAGACTGCGACATTATCATCAACCTGACCGCCGGTATGGGGGGGGATCTGTATATAGGCCCGGACGAAGATCCCCGCGCTTTTTGTAAAGAAACCGACCTGGTCGGTGCCACGGAACGCCTGATTCACATCGAAGCACTCAAGCCGGAGATCTGCACGCTCGATTGCGGCTCGGTCAACTTCGGTGACAGCAACCTGGTTTATATCTCGACGCCGGAAATGCTGCGTAAAGCAGCTGCGCGTATCAAGGAACTCGATGTCACGGTCGAGTTAGAAATATTCGATACGGGTAACCTCGCGTTTGCCCTGCAGATGATGAAAGAGGGCTTGCTGGATGACAATGCCATGTTCCAGCTCTGCCAAGGCATCCCCTGGGGGACGCCAGCAGAATTGAGCCTGTTAAAAGCCATGGTGGATATGCTGCCAGCAAAGACTAATTGGACGGCATTTGCCTTGGGTCGCAATCAGCTGCCCTGGGTGGCGCAATCGGCGCTCCTGGGTGGCCATGCGCGCGTCGGCTTGGAAGATAATCTTTACCTGAGCAAGGGTCAGTTGGCGACCAACGGCCAGCTGGTTGAGCGAGCCGTCAATATCATCGAGAACATGGGGTCACGCATTATGAGCCCGACCCAGGCTCGTGAAAAGTTGCGGCTGCGCGGCACTCAGTAACACCCGAGAACTAAGAACTAAGAACTAAGAACTAAGAACTAAGCACAGAGGACTGATCATGACCCGACCCAATCCAAATGAAGTAACTAAAGTCGGCGTACTAGGTACCGGCGTAATCGGTGGCGCCTGGGCGCTGCATTTCCTACGCATGGGCATGGACGTTATGGCCTATGATCTGGGCCCCGACGCTCGAGAGAAACTGTTGGCGATGGTCGAGCAGATCTGGCCGACCATCGAAAAGCTAGGCCTGCGAGCAGGGGCTAGCAAGCAGCGTCTGAGCTTTGCCGCTAGCCTGGAAGAACTGGTGAACTCTGTTGAGGTGATCCAGGAGAGTACCCCGGAAAATCTTGAGTCGAAACGGGCCCTGTTTGCTGAATTAGACCGGATAACGCCGCCGGAAGTCGTCATCATCTCCAGTACCTCCGGCTTTGCGATGTCCGACATGGCCGTCAATCTGGAGCGCCAGGCAGACCGGTTTGTCGTAGGCCATCCCTTTAATCCGCCTTATCTGGTGCCCTTTTGCGAGGTCTGCGGCGGCGAGCGTACCAGTCAGGACGTCGTCGACTGGACCGCTGCATTTTACGAAGCAACCGAGAAAAAAGTTGCCAAGATGAACAAGGAGTTACCCGGCTTTATCGGCAACCGTCTGCAGGAAGCGCTCTGGCGTGAAGCCCTGCATATGGTCGCCAATAATGAATGTTCGGTCGAAGATATCGACAAAGCGATCACCTACGGCCCCGGACTGCGCTGGGCCATCATGGGCCACTGCCTGACCTTTCATCTGGGAGGAGGCCAGGGAGGCATGGCGCATCTGTTGGATCATTTCGAAGATTCTCTTAAAGAACCCTGGACTCGTCTAGATGCACCTGAACTCACGCAGCAACTCAAGGATGACATGGTTGCGGGCTGTCTGACCCAGGCTAACGGGGCGTCTATCAACGATCTGGTTCAGGAACGAGATGATTGCCTGATCCTCATCATGCAGGCCCTTAAAGGGTATCGGGAAGAAAAAGGTATTAACCGTTGATACCTTATATCGCCCTGCTTAGACTCCCGACGAGTCTGATCACGCTGCTGCCCAGTCATTAACAGTAGTACCTAGGGATAAGGTAACTATTCAGCACATTTGTTTTTGCTATTTGATTGATTGTGGAATGTTTGTGGAATTTTTGTGGACAGAGTCTCCTTGGCAAGGAAGCCAAAGCGCAGCCTGCATGGATGTATTTACGGCGTCTCTTGGAAAAAATACTCCATAGTTTCAAGTCGATGCATGTACTGAATAGTTACGGGATAATAATAAATAACCGACCGGCGATCGCTAAGCATTACGCAGGTCGGTTTAAACTTGTGAGCGCCATGATTAAAAAAACTTCAGCGAAACCCGCGATTGAATGCCGTAATGTCTGGAAGATTTTCGGTAAACGCGCCGATGAGGCGCTCGCCGCCGTTAAATCCCGCGGCCTGAGCAAAGAACAGGTGTTCAACGAATATAACTGCGTGGTCGCTGTGGCCGACGCGTCCTTCCACGCCGACGAGGGTGAGATTTTCTGCATTATGGGCCTGTCCGGTAGCGGAAAATCGACCCTGGTACGCCATATTAATCGCCTGATTGAACCGACCGCCGGTGATATCCTGATCGGCGATGAAGATATCAATGCGTTAAATGCCGAACAACTGCGTCAGATTCGGGCGGAGAAGATCGGTATGGTTTTTCAGCACACGGCCCTGCTACCGCATCGTACCGTGCGGGAAAATGTGGCACTGAGCCTTGAATTACGTAACGTCGATGAGCAGAAACGCCTTAAGATCGCCGAACAAAAATTAGCGCTGGTACAGCTCGACGGCTGGGAAGATCGACTCCCTTCAGAGCTTTCTGGTGGCATGCAACAACGTGTCGGCTTGGCACGCGCCATGGCGGCCGATCCGGCGATTCTGCTGATGGACGAACCCTTCAGTGCCTTAGACCCCCTGATTCGTCGCCAGTTGCAGGACCAGTTCCTGGAGCTATCGCGTACGATGAAGAAGACCACCCTGTTTATCACCCATGATCTAGATGAAGCGATGCGTCTTGGCCATCGCATCGCGATCATGAAGGACGGTGAGATCGTCCAGATAGGGACTCCCGAAGAGATTATCACCAAGCCGGCCAACGATTATGTGGCCGACTTCGTTAAGGATATCTCCCGGTTGAAGTTGGTATTCGCCCATACCGTGATGCAACCCTTAGCGCACTATCTCAAGGAGCAGAGTCTCCAAGAGCAGGATCTGGATATGAGTGGTTGGCCTACCGCGCCCCATGATGCGGATCTGGATCATTTGATCGACCTGGCGGTCATCCATGAGGAACCTATCCTAGTGCTGGAAAACGACACGCCGGTCGGGGTCGTCACCAAGCATCAGCTGCTTCGCGGTATTCAAGGGGGAAAAAACGATGAGTAATGGGCTAAAGCAACCGCTAGATAACCGTGAGACGGAGCAGCTGAAGAGCTTTCTGGTGAGCTCCACCGACTATTATCTGCACCAGTTTGAACAGATCGCTCAGGGGAAGAAGTACAGCCTCAATCTTGCGGCTTTAGTGTTCGGTCCACTCTGGGCGGCAAGCCGCAACATCTGGCTGCTGTTCTGGTTACTCGCGGTGACCGATATAACGGCGTTAATCATCATCGCCCGCAGCCTGTGGGGCACTGAACTCTATCCCGAAGCCAGTCTCGCCCTGGGGGTCGGTCTGCTGTTGCTGTTCCGCAGTGTCGGTGGTTATGTCGCCAACAGCCTCTACTATGACTACTTCAACAAATGGCGTATCAATCAGGAGAAACCTCGCGGTATCAGTCTCAACCGGGGAGTTATAGGCATCGCGTTGATGCTAGCTACCTACCCCCTGACTATCTATCGTTTCAGCGCCAGTCAGGTGGTCGATTTTCTGCAGACTTTTCCCACCTCTCGTAGGATCGCCTCCGATACCGCCCATGGGATAGATGCAACCGTCGAGTGGTTGACGATCAACTTCGAAGGGCTCTTCGAGTCCATTACCTGGGCAATCCGGGGGATGCTGGACTTCCTGGAACTGTTGTTTGTCGGCACGCCCTGGCCGGTCATGGCGTTACTGCTGTTGTTATTGGCCTGGAAAGCGGCAGGCTGGCGGGTGGTGCTCTTTACCGCCGTCGCCCTGGCCTATATTGGCTTCTTCGGTTTCTGGGATAAGGCCATGAGTACCATGGCGCTGGTCGGTGCCTCGGTCTTTATCTGCATTATGATAGGCACGCCCCTGGGGGTCTTTGCCGCCAGGAGTCCGCGTTTCAATGCGATCTTGAGTCCGGTTCTGGACCTGATGCAGACCATGCCGAGCTTTGTCTATCTGATTCCGGCGATCGCCTTCTTTTCTGTCGGTAAGCCGCCGGCGGTTATTGCCACTGTAGTCTTTGCCATGCCGCCAATGATTCGCCTGACCACCCTGGGTATCCAGCAAGTGAGTCCCTCGGTGATTGAGGCCATGCTGGCCTTCGGTGCCAGCCCTCGGCAGATCCTGTTCAAGGCGCAGCTACCGCTGGCCATACCCTCGATCATGGCGGGCATCAACCAGAGCATTATGATGAGCCTGTCGATGGTGGTCGTCGCGGCCCTGATCGGCGCCGGTGGCCTGGGTTACGACGTGCTCTTCTCTCTGCAGCACCTGGACGCGGGCAAAGGACTGCTGGCGGGTCTTGCTATCGTTCTTTGCGCCATGATTCTCGACCGGATTATTCAGGGGAAGCATAAGCGCGCCTGAATAATTAAAAATAGCGAGGCGTGGCACTCGCGCTCGCTATTGAAAATAGCGTAATAAGACGGACTCACCCTGCCTTGGATGAAGGCACACTAAATAAAAAAGGATACAACAATGAAGCAACTGATCAAAACATTAAGTCTGACCGCTGCCTTGGGGCTGGGGCTTTCTCAGGGCGTCGCCGCCAAAGAAACGATCGTTATCGGCGAGGTCAGCTGGGACGCTTCCCTGGCGATCGAGAACGTACTCAAGAACGTGATGGAGAAACATCTGGACGTCAATGTCGAGATTATGGCGGTCAGTCAGGCGGCAATCTGGTCAGCGATGGATAATGGCAAGGGCAGCATCGACGTACACCCCGATGTCTGGACCTCATCCCAAACCGCACCCTGGGCTAAATTCGTTGCTAAGGGAGGGAAGGAGAGCGTCCTTGCTAACAAAAAACCTTATCTGGGTACCGACGGCTTCTTTATCCCCGGTTATATTCAGGATCAGTACGGGGTGAAAACTGTTGCCGATCTGGCCAAGCCTGAAATTGCTAAACTCTTTGACAGCGATGGGGATGGCCAGGGCGAATACTGGCCTGGCGCGCCGGGCTGGTCTGGTGTGAAAATAAATCAAGTAAAAGCCAAAGGCTACGGCTTTGATAAGTACTTCACTCCGGTCATCGTCTCCGATTCCATCATTAAAGCGCAGGTGAAAACGGCCATCCGTAAAAAGGAGGGGATTCTGTTCTATTACTGGACACCGGAGTGGATCCACTCGGTCTATGACCTCAGAAAGCTGGAAGAACCTGCTTTTACCGGTTATGCCGGAGATAGCAAGAAGGGCCATCCGCAGTATAATCCCGAGGGTTGCTACAAATTCAACGATACGGATAACTGGCTTGAAGACAGCCGCATTACATGCGGTGCACCCAGCACGGAAGTCTATATCGCCTACTCGAAGTCACTGGAGAACAGAGCGCCCAAGGTGGCTGAGTTCCTGAGTAAGGTTAATTTGGATATTAATGATATAAGCCAGTGGATCAAAAAGATCGCCCAGGACGGTGAATATCCAGCGGAGATGGCAGAGGCCTGGGTTGAGGCTAATCCGAAGGTGGTTCAGCACTGGTTAGATTAGGGTATCAACTGATAGGGGGCTTTTAGGAGTTGATCGATATGGGCAAGGCTTATCCCTTAAGTGCAGCGATGCGTTCATTCGTGCGGACTACGGAGTCCTGCTTCCCCGATGAGGTCATCGAAGCCGGAATTGAGGCTCAGCGAGAAGCCTATACGGCCATGAATCGTCTGTTCGATGTCCATCGCCCCTCGGGACTTCGGTGCCGGGATACGTTCCTTGGTATGGGAGCCTCCAAGGTTGCTGTTCGCCGCTACTGGCCCGAACGGTTGATACAGGATCAACGCATCCTGTTTATCCACGGGGGAGGGTGGTATCTGGGTGATCTGGATAGCCACGATCATTTTGCGGGGAGTCTGGCCCATGATTGTCGATCAGAACTGATCGCCGTACATTATCGTCGAGCGCCCGAGTTTCCCTTCCCGGCAGCGCTCGATGATGTGTTTGCTGTGTATCTGGCAATGCTGGAGGAGACGCCTGCCGGGGTTCCTCCTCTGCTGGCAGGGGACAGTGCCGGTGCCAATCTGGTAGCGGCCTTAAGCCTGCGCTGTCGTGATGAAGGGGTGACGCCGGCGCTCGGTCAGGTGCTGATATACCCGGCGCTGGCCGAGCCCGGTTCGTTGCCCAGCCATCAGGATTTCTCGGACGCACCGCTGCTCAATGCAGCGGCGATCGAGTTCTGTTGGCGGATCTATGGTTGGCAATCTCTGGCGTCGATGGATTCACAACAGCGCAGCTATCTAGCCCCGCTCGCAGCCGAGAGTCTTGTTGGGCTCCCTCCGGCTCGGTTGTTTCCGGTGGCCTTCGACCCCCTTAGAGACGATGCGTATGAATACGCCAGACGGTTGAAATTAGCAGGGGTCGATGCCGATCTGACTCTGGGTGAAGGGCTTGTACATGGTTGCCTGCGCGCTATGGGCAGCGCGCAAGAGGCCGATCGCTTCTATGATGCGATCCGCACCGCCTGTTGTGACCTGTTAGCAGGCATTAATACACCCTCGCGAGTAACGGCTGACTGAATGGCCGCTGTTACTACGATAGCGTTCTGTATTTGGCAGCGCCTCGGCGCTGCCTTTTTATAGGCTGTGTCCCCAGCTTGATGAGTATTGGCTGTGTAGTGGCCTCGTCAATTTGGCCATCTAGTTAGAGGCGTTTAACGCGGCCATAGACTCCGCTGCTATTGGTCTTGCCGAGAGTGCACACTATGCTCTGGATCTGATCGCCGCTAATGCGATTCGGCCAACGTTCGCGAAAGTCGTTGTGACAGCCCCAATGCCCAAATGGGTTCACACTGGAGCAACGCCACACCCGCTTGACTTTTCCTCCGCTGATATTGAAGAGCTGCTTATCCCAGGTATTGCGGCCATAGCATGGTGTCAGCGGCTGTTCTTTAGCCGGGTATGGCTCATCGAAATATGTGAACGCCAGATATGTCCCACCGCCCCCAGATCGCCGATCTCGACGGCTGTCAGGACATCCACTATCTCGCGGGAGAAGATCGCGACCTCTTCGGCCAGGTCCATCTGGGAGATGGACTTCAGCCAGATCCGGCTCGTCTGGTAGTAGAGCCGCTCGGTGATCTCTCGCAGGGGGGTGCTCTCTGTCAGGCGGGTGAGTACCTGGAAGAAGTCTACGTTGAGTCGGGCGAATGCCCGGGGGTCGGGCGTGTGCTGAAGTTCCCGACTCCGGGCGAGCAGTGAGCGAAGCTGCTCGATCGTTTTTTCGCTCGGGGGTACCGGTGAGATCTTGCCGATCAGTTCCGCCAGCTCCATCCGTAGCTGATACACCTGAGAGAGCTGGTCGAAATCGATATCGGTGACGAGGGTGCCGACGCCATGGGTCACCTTGACCAGCCCCTCTGCGGCTAAGTGCGCCAGTACGCGGCGCAGCGGCGTGCGGCTTACGCCGAACTCTTCGGCCAGGGCCTCCTCGCTCAGGCGCGTCCCCGGGGGGTAGTCGAGCAGACAGATCCGGGTGCGCAGTGTATCGAGCAGTCGTTGGAAGCGGGTGTGTGCGCTGTTGCTCTGCTCTTGGTTCTTCTTGGGTTGTTTCGATCCGCCCATTGCTCTGCTGCCCTGTCGTTGGTTCGCCAAGTTTGTTGGGATGGGGAGTATAACCTGAGCCGCGACCTGCGGCAGCGTCGCTTTTACCGAGTTATGAGTCGTTACGCTATAGACTCTATTTTTGCCTGTTGTACACATCATGTCAATTTAATCCGGTTAAAAAGGCGTTTAAGGCTTGACTGTGGCCTGTGTTGGTCTCTAATGTGTACAACGTGCCTGTAATGAGCTGCTCGCCATCAGGTTTAACAACAATAAAATCGGAGAATATGATGAAATCTACGTTCTTAAAGAGCCTCGTTACCCTGGTTACCCTGAGTCTGGGTGCGACGGCAGTGTCCGCCGGACCTCTTATGGATCGAATCAACAGCGGTGGGACCATCCGTGTTGGCTTCGCTAACGAGGTGCCCTATGCCTATCCCGGTGAGGGGGACGTGCCGCTTGGTTTTACCAATGCTCATACTCTGGGCGTCCTCAAAGCGATGGGTTATGAGAACATCGAGCCGGTAGTGACCGAATGGGGTGGATTGATTCCGGGTCTCAAGGCGAACCGCTTCGATATCATCACCGGTGGTATGTCCATTTTAAAGAAGCGTTGCGAGAACGTGCAGTTCTCCGATCCTATAGGGAAATTCGGCGATGCTTTCATCGTTGCCAAGGGTAACCCTAAGGGTATTGAGAGCTACCAGGATATCAAAAACTCGAATGCGGTCATGGTGACCGGTGCCGGTTATAACACCATCAAAGCCGCTAAAAAAGAGGGAGTTCCTGATGATCAGGTCATGCAGGTGCCGGGCGTGACCGAAATTCTGGCTGCCGTCAGGGCAGGCCGTGCGGATGCCGGGGCGACGACCTATTTCACCGCACTCAACCTGGCCAAGGAATCAGATGGCGCCGTGGAAGTGACCGATCCCTCCGCGCTACCCGAATGGACGTTAAATTGGGTCGGCATAGGCTTTAGTAACGAAGACCAGGACTTCGTGCAAGCGTTCAACGAGGCGCAGGAGGGCTATCTGGGTTCGAAAGAGATGCTCGCCTCCGTAGCGGAGTATGGCTACACCGAATCGAATCTGCCCGGTGATGTCAGTACCGACTGGGTTTGCAACAACCGCTGATAGCTGTTTGAGCCTGAGGCGGGCCGCCAGCGCCGCCTCTCAAAAACTGATCGAGTGGGTTCTCGTCAATTTTAGGAACGAAACAGATGTCATATTTTGATTTTATCGTCGAGTACGGCCCGCGATTTCTCGATGGCACCCTGATCACCGCGCTGCAGACCCTGCTGGCCGCGCTGCTCGCTATCTCGATTGCGGTGACGACGGGCCTGATGAGGCTGTCGCACAGCCGTATCGTTAGTGGCGTGGCTGTGACGTATATCGAGCTGTTTCGGGGCACCTCGCTGCTTGTGCAACTTTACTGGATCTTCTTCGTGCTGCCGCTGCTGGGGGTGACCCTAGACAAATTTACCGCCGGTTTTGTAGCGATCGGCATGAACCTGGGCGCTTACGGCGCCGAACTGGTGCGCGGCGGTATCCTCTCGGTGCCCAAGGGACAGTGGGAAGCCGCGTTGGCGCTTAATATGTCGCCGGCCAAGCGCATGATCCGGATTATCTTTCCGCAGGCTTTGCTCAATATGTTGCCCCCTTGGGGGAACCTGATGATTGAGCTGCTGAAGGGCACCGCGCTGGTGTCGCTGATCTCGGTGTCCGATCTGATGTTCGAGTCAAAGCAGATCAATGGCACCACCTTCCTGTCGGCCCAGACCTTCGGCACGGCACTGATCATCTACTACTTTATGGCCCGGCTGGTGATTACGCCCTTTATGCGCTGGTTGGAGCGACTGATGGCCCACAAGATGGGCAAGGGGACTAAGCATGTTTGATTGGCGTTGGGAGTTTGTCTGGGAGCTCCTCCCTCGATTGCTCGGGGCGACCGGTAATACGCTTATTGCGGCCGGCGTGGGTTATGGGATCGCGGTGGTACTTGGGCTGGTGTTCGCACTCGCGCAGCGGACGCCTTACGGCCTGCTGACCCTGGTGGTGCGTGAAACCGTCGAGTTTATCCGCTCGACCCCCCTGGTGCTGCAGATCTTTTTTATATTTTTCGTCGGCCCTCAGGTGGGTATACGGCTGTCGCCCTGGATGACGGGCATGATCGCTATCGGCCTGCATTATGCCGCCTACCTGTCGGAGGTTTATCGGGGCGGGCTCGAAAGTGTGCCTAAAGGGCAATGGGAAGCCGCGTTGGCGATTAATATGAGCCCGGCGCAGACCTATTCCCGAATCATTATCCCCCAGGCCTTGCCCTTCTGTCTGGCCGGCATGGGTAACTACCTGGTCGGTATCTTTAAAGATACGCCGATGCTGTCGGTGATCGGTGTGGCTGAGCTGATGCATACGGCCAACGCCATAGGTGCGGAAAATTACCGTTTCCTGGAGCCTTTCACGCTGGTCGGGGTGATCTTTCTGGCAATTTCGCTGCCCACGGCCGGACTTGTTCGCGTCTTCGAGGCATGGATCCGTAAAAAACTGGGGATGAACTGATGCAAGAAGATATGTCGCAATACCCGCTGAGGCTCACCGGTGAGAATGTCCCTGTGGTGCGCTTTATGAATGTCACCAAAAGCTACGGCAGCCTGACGGTCCTGGATGCGCTGGATCTTGATGTGTCCGAGGGTGAGATGGTCACCGTTATAGGCCCCTCCGGATCGGGCAAGACCACCGTGTTGCGGATGCTTATGACCCTGGAGGCGATCAATGGCGGGGTGATCTATGTGGGGGGTGAGCCGCTCACGCATATGGAGCACAACGGTGTCCTGGTGCCCGCCAGCAGCCGTCACCTGCAACGGATGCGCTCTAATATCGGCATGTGTTTTCAGCATTTCAATCTGTTTCCGCATATGACTGCCCTCGAGAACTGTATGGAAGGGCCTATTCAGGTGCAGGGGCTCGGCAAGCAACAGGCCCGCGAACGCGCCGAGGAGCTGCTGGAGATGGTCGGCATGGCGGACAAGCGGGACCAGCATCCGTCACGCTTGTCGGGTGGACAGCAGCAGCGGGTGGCTATCGCCCGGGCACTGGCCATGCGGCCGAAGGTAATGCTGTTCGACGAGGTGACCTCGGCGCTCGATCCGGAAGTGATCGGCGAGGTCACCGGCGTGATCCGCAAGCTGGTTTCCGAGCATAACCTGACCATGTTGATGGTGACCCACCAGATGGGCTTCGCCAAGGATATTTCTGACCGGGTGTGTTTCTTCTATGGCGGTCGGATTGAAGAGCAGGGGCCTCCCGAGCAACTGTTCGGCAATCCGCAGAGAGAGCGGGCTCAACAGTTCCTGAGCGCGGTCAGGGAGGCAGTATAGAGAGGCAGTATTCTGTAAAACTCGCGTAACGCCTCAGCATAACTCTCAGTTGCTGTGTTGCATCCCGCAGCAGTGCGGTACCAGGGCTACAGGCTGAGATGCTGAGGCGTTACAAACTTGTATTAATTAATGAATTGATTTAGCAGGAGTTGCTGTGAAATATAAACAGCCCTTTAGTCTTGGTGAATATCAAGCGCGTCTAAAAAAGACCCAGCAAAGCATGCTTGCTGCGGGTATCGATGTCCTTATCGTCAGCGAGCCGAGTAACCTCTATTACCTGACCGGTTATGATGCCTGGTCGTTCTATACCCCGCAGTACGCGCTGATCAGCCAGAACGGTGATAAGCCGCTGCTGGTGGTCCGGGGTCAGGATATCAACGGCGCCAAACTGACCTCTTACCTAGCCGATGACCGGATCGTCGGTTACTCCGACCACTATATTCAGAATCCGGCCGCCCACTGCATGGAATACGTCGCCCGGCAGTTACGCGACCTTGGCCAGGGGGGGGCTAACATCGGTTATGAAGGTGACAGCCACTTCTTCAGTGCCCGCAGTCTCAGCCAGATCCAAGCCCAGCTTCCGAATGCCAGATTCGTCGATGCCGATGCGTTGGTCAACTGGGTCCGTAGCGTCAAGTCCGATGCCGAGATCGGTTATATGCGCCAGGCGGCGCGGCTGACGGACCTCACCATGGAAAGGGCGATCAACAAGATTCGACCGGGCGTGCGTCTGGCGGATGTGGCCGCCGAGGTGTATGCCACCTCCGTGGCCGGGCTGGAGGATTACGCCGGTGAATATTCGGCGATGGCGCCGCTGATTCCGGCCGGTGTCGGGACCTCCTGCCCCCATGTGATGTGGCGCGATGAGCGCTACCAAAAGGGTAGCTGCACCACGTTGGAGTTCTCCGGTGTCAAGGCGCGTTATCACGCACCTCAGAGCCGTACGGTGTTCCTGGGCAAGCCAGATCCTAAGGCCTATGACTGCGTACAGGTCGTGCTGGAAGGGATAGAGGCGGTGCTGGATATTGCGAAAGAGGGGGTCTATGCCCATGAGGTGCATGCCGCCTGGGATAAGGTGATCACCAAGCACGGCATCGTCAAGGATTCCCGTTGTGGTTACAGCATCGGCATCGGCTATCCGCCCGATTGGGGCGAGCGCACTATCAGCTTTCGTCCCATCGACAATACCCTGCTGACGGAAAACGTCACCATGCACTTTATGCCGGGGGTCTGGTTCGACGATTGGGGGGTGGCGATCACCGAATCGATTCGCATCACTAAAGAGGGGGCGGAATGCCTGTGCACCACGCCCCGTGAGCTGTTTATTATCGATTGATCAGGAGGTGGTATGACCCCAACGGCTTCAGCTACAAGTACAGCTACAAGTACAGCTACAAGTACAGCTACAAGTACAAGACCGATGTTTGCCAGCGATAACGTCTCCGGTGTGCATCCGCGCATCATGGAGGCGCTGGTGGAAACCAACCAGGGCCATGCCCTGAGTTATGGCGCGGATGCCTACACGGCCAGGGCCAATCAGGCCTTCAAAAAACTCTTTGGTGAGCAGGCAGAGACCTTTCTGGTCTACAACGGCACCGGCTCCAATGTGATTGCCCTCAAAGGGCTGGTGCGTTCCTATGAAGCGGTGTTCTGCTCTGCTGAATCGCACCTGTGGATCGATGAGGCAGGGGCGCCGGAACAATTTCTGGGTTCCAAACTGATCACGCTGCCCGCCGTCGATGGCAAGATCCGGATCGAGGATATGAAGCCGCGCCTGGCCGATATTGGCTTTCAGCACCGTAGCCAGCCGAAGGTGATCTCTATCGCCCAATGCACCGAACGGGGCTCGGTCTACAGCCTCGATGAGCTGCAACAGATCTGCGATTTCGCCAAGCAGCATGGCTTCTACGTCCATATCGACGGCGCGCGTATTCATAATGCGCTGGTCGCGCTGAAGACCGACTGCAAGTCGCTGTTCACCGATCTGGGCGTCGACGTAGTCTCCTTCGGTGGCAGTAAAAACGGCATGATGATGGGCGAAGCCGTCGTGGTGCTGAACCCCCTGTTGCAGGCCAATTATGCCGTGATTCGCAAACATGGCATGCACCTGGCCTCCAAGATGCGGTTCCTGGCCGCCCAGTACCTGGCGTACTTCGAAAACGACCTGTGGTTGGACAACGCCGCCAACGCCAACGCCATGGCCCGTTACCTGGGCGAACGCCTGGCGACTATCTCGGACGCCTCTCTTGCGGCACCGGTGGAATCCAACATCCTGTTCGTCGAACTGCCGAATCACTGGATCGCGCCGTTGCAGCAACAGGCGTTTTTCCATGTTTGGAAGGCTGACAGCAGTCCAGGGCGCTCCGAAGGCCGCCTGGTCATGTCCTTCGACATCGAGTCGCAGGATATTGATGCCTTTATCGAGCGTATGCAGCAGTTGGCCGCTGGCGAACCGGGCTTCGGCTAAACGCGTAACACCTAACACGTAATGCAACCTGTGGTGCCTTGGGCTTCACCGGCTAAGCAGCTAAGACAGGAGCCTCACCATGGCTAAGATACGACTGGAAAATCCCTTTACCCGCGCACTGGTCTTTGAGCAGGAATCCGAGACCTTCGCCCAGGTCGCAGGCAAGCTCGTGCGTGCCCGGACCGCTTACAGTCGTTGGTCCCGCGTACCGCCCGCACAGCGCGCGGCCCTGGTACGCAAGGCGCTGGATCAGTTTCGTGAGGCGGAAACTCAGATCTGTACGGCCATCGCCAACGAGATGGGCAAGCCGAAAGTCGCGGCCGCTCAGGAGTTGGCCTTTATGCTCGAGCGGGCCGAGACTATGTGTACTTTCGCCGCAGAGGGTGCGCTCCAGGACCTGGATATGAGTGGCGATCACCAGCCGGATTTCGAGGGCAGACTCCGTTTTCGCGGCAAGGGCCTGGTCTACATCATCAGCCCCTGGAACTATCCCCTGTTCACCGCCATCAACGGGGTGATCTGTGCCTTGTTGAGCGGCAGCACGGTGCTGCTCAAACACACCACGACGCCCTCCGTAGGACGGCTATTCGAAAACGCCTTTCAATCCATGGGCGAGTTCGACGATCTGCTGTTCAATGTCACCACGGATTACGCGGTGTCGGCCGAGATTATCGAGCAAGGGGACATCAACCACGTGGTCTTTACCGGCTCCGTCCAGGGCGGGCGAGTGATTCAGCAGAGTGTTGCCAAGCGGGCGCTGAACGAGCAGCTGAGGTCACCCTTTATCGAGGCATCGCTGGAGCTGGGCAGTAATGATGCCTGTTATATCGCCGAGGATGCCGACCTGGAGCAGGCGGTGCTCTGGGCGGTCACCATTGGTCGGTTACATAATTCCGGTCAATCCTGCTGCGCGGTGAAACGGGTCTATGTGCACGCCGCATTGCATGATGCTTTTCTCGAGAAAGCCAAGGCGGTGATGGAAGCGCAGGTGAACGGTGATCCCCTGAGCGAGACGACGACCCTGGGGCCGCTGTTTGGGGGTGAGGCGGCGATCGATGGCCTGATGGCGCTGGTTGACGATGCCAAGGCGCGAGGCGCGAGCATCGTTACCGGTGGTGAGCGCGAAACCCGCGGCGGTTGCGCCTTTATCCAGCCCACGCTGGTGAGCGGTGTCGATCACCAGATGCGGATCATGACCGAAGAGACCTTCGGCCCGGTGCTGCCGGTGATGAAGGTGACCAGCGATGCGCAGGCGTTCGAGCTGATCGCCGATACCCGTTATGGCCTCACGGCCGCCCTCTTTACCCGCTCCCGCGCTCGTGCCAGCCAGTTTCTGGAGGCGTTGGACTTCGGCACGCTGTATGTAAACCGCTGTAACTTCGTCGATGCCCGGCTCGGCTGGATTGGACATCGTCATTCCGGCAACGGCTCTCTCGCACTGTCGCCCGAAGGACTGCGTGCTTTTAGCAGCAAGACGTCGATCAATATCGACGGCTCGCAGTTGGGAGATTAGACCATGGCTTACTACGATCGTCTCAACGCCGACGCCCAGGGGATCCTGGACTACGTCAGCGCATTCCGCCAGGATTTTCACCGCCACCCAGAACTGAGTTGGTGTGAGTTTCGAACCACCGCCGTGCTGTGCCGGGAACTGCAGAGGTTGGGATTTGAGCTGAGCTGGGGCAAGACGCTCTGGGGAGACCTCAGGCCTCACAACCTCCCTCCTGCCGAGCAGCTTGAGTCAGCCTATCGCCAGGCGTGGCAGGAGCTGGGGGATGATGATCCCTATCTGGCCGATATGGTAGGGGGCTACACGGGTCTGGTGGCCCGCCTGAGATGCCCGAAGGCTGGACCGCACCAGGCGTTCCGTTTCGATATCGATGCCTTGCCGGTGACAGAGAGTGGCACCTGTGGCCACCGGCCTCAGGAGGCCGGATTCGCGTCGACCTTCGAGGGGAAGATGCATGCCTGCGGTCACGATGGCCATATGGCTACCGGGCTGGGTCTGGCGCGGTTGCTTTTCGAGCGGCGGGACAGTCTTAAAGGACAGTTCACGCTATTCTTCCAGCCTGCCGAAGAGGTGGCTGGCGGCGGGGTCCACTTTGCCCGATTGCCGCAGTTGCAAGACGTGCAGCGCTTCTACTCGGTGCATCTGGGGATCGTCGACCGGCCGGTGCTGGTCTGTGATGCTACCTGGATCGCCGGCAGCGTTTTTGATGTTGAGATGCAAGGGCGGTCAGCCCATGCCGGCAATAATCCCGAGTTCGGCCGCAATGCGCTGCTGGCGGCGTGTCAGGCGGTCACCGGGCTCTACGGCATCGCTCGCCATAGCGATGGCGTCTCCCGAGTGAACGTAGGCGGCATGTCTTCGGATAACGCCAATAACGTGATCGCAGATGTCACTCGTTTCTGTTTTGAGGTGCGGGGTGCCAGTAACGAGATCCGCGATTACATGCAGGCGCGAGCCCGGCAGGTGATCGAGGGCGCGGCGGCGATGCAGGAGGTCGAGGTCAGCATCTCCCTCCGTACCCAGTTTGAGAACCACCCCAATAACCCTCAGTTGGCGCGCTGGATCAAAGAGCAGGCGCTTGAATTCGGCCTTGAGCCGGAGGAGGTGCAGGATGCCTATCAGGTACCCGCCAGTGAAGATGCTACCTATATGACCCAGGTCGTCAATGATCAGGGTGGTCAGGGCTGCCACCTGGTGTTCGGCTGCCCGGTAAAAGGCGGTCATCATAACCCCGGGTTTGATCTGCCGGATCAGCTGGTGGCCTGGGGCAGCAGCTTTTATTTTCATCTGGCTAAGGCATACGACACGGAGGTCAAATAAAAGTCATCATCACGTTGGCGACTATCCCGATCAGCATCGTAAGAAACGCGAAAGCAGTAAAAAAGATAACATTAAGGTAATAGATCCAGCACAGCGGATAGGCCGCCATGGTCTCGTACATCACGTCGGTCCAATCCTCGAAGGTCATGACCCGAAACAGGGTCAGCAGTGAGATGCTGAAATCCCCCCCCCCCCGCTGGCCCCACTGAGTATGAAGCGGTCACAGCCATACGCTGGCAAATAATGAAATGGCTGCTGGGGGTAGTGATTTTAATTTAAGTAAATATGTAAAAGTCCTATTGTTTATAAAATGTTATTACTTTATAAACTTCTGTTTTTATAAAACACTTACTTTTTATAAGGTCCTATTGTTTATAAAGTGCTATTGGCACTCTTAAAGATCAATCCTCTTGCCTGCGCCCTTGCTTGTAGCTTTACCCGCCGTCCCTTTTGCTTGCAGGCTGTAAATCACTTTCGCCCACTGATTAGGGGCGAGCCTTAGAACTGTTCTCCAGTAGCCGTGCTTCCATGGCTTCCAACTTGTGATAGATATCCTGGATAGTCGGCTCGTGCGCCTCGATCGCTTTCTGCTTGAGGATCTTGTTGTGCTCATCGTTCATCACGTTGACGACTATCCCGATCACCATATTCAGAAACGCGAAGGCGGTAAAGAAGATAAAACTCAGGTAATAGCTCCAGCTCAGCGGATAGACCGCCATGGTCTCGTACATCACATCGGTCCAATCCTCGAAGGTCATGATTCGAAACAGGGTCAGCAGTGAGATGCTCACATCTCCCCACAGCGTTGGGTTGATCTCTTCAAACAGCGTGCTGCCCACTGCGGCGTAGATGTAAAAGATGATAAACATCAGCAGCAGTACATAGCCGAGCTGCGGCAGGGCCTTGACCAGCGAATTGAGCAGCATCCGCAGTTCGGGAATGATCGACACCATGCGCAGCACCCTGAACACCCGCACCAGTCGGGCCACCAACGCCATATCAGTGTTATCGATGGGGATCAGGCTGATGGTCACGATCAGGGTGTCGAAGAGGTTCCAGGGATTCTTAAAGAAGTCACCTTTGTGCTCTTCGCCGATAAAACGTATCAAAATTTCGGTCAAAAAAATCACGGTGATCAGTCGGTCCAGCCAGATCGCGGCGGTTTGCGCCAGCGGATGCAGTTCGTAGGTCTTGACTCCCACCAGCAGTGCCGAGCCGATAATCACCGCGATCACGAAGAGTTCGAACACCTTGTTGCTTCTGAGGTGTAAAAAACGTTGTTGCAGGGAGCGGGTGTTCATGGGCAGGACTCAGGTTAAACGATTGGTTTAAGAGCCCGTTAGTGGGGGCGTAGAGGGTGAATTCCAAGGGGGCTTTGGCGATACAGGAGGGCGGGGCCTGGTGTGCGCTGCGCTGAATATGGCATTTTGGCGTCATTCTGTTTTAAGTTGTTTGTAGTCGTAATTGCTATCTAAAGACTAATGACATCAATGACAATAATTGATTAAATAAGCTGACTTGTTTGAGCAAGCGTCATGCGGGTCAAATGAGTGGCAGAGTGCATTTTACAAGGCGCTTTTTAATAAATATATTATAAATAAATTTCATGGATGCAAGCGCAAGGTTTATAGACTTAAGTATATTCCTTGCTAAACACGGAGTGTTTGAAAATGGATTTCAAATTAAAAGTTATTGTTTCTTCTAACGTTTATTTTATAACTCTAGACGAACAGTTGTCGGTTATTCCAGCCCAGACATCGGCGATCTACACCCTGGTCGATGCGAGTGGCGAACCTGTTGTCGAGGCTCTAGTGCTCAAGCGCAAAGGGCGTAATTTAGAGATCGAGGTTGACGGGGAACCTGTTGCCAGTATCGGCGATTTTTACGGCCCCGAAGGCTCCGCAACCTACAGCGTCGATGGAGCCTTGAATCCCGCAGGAGAGATGGCCGTCCAGGGAGGGGAGTCGGCAGTCGATAACGGCATCGTATGGCAGGCATCTGAACTTACTGGTGCTGAGGGGTTGAGCATCCAGTCCGGCTTTGTGGGTGCTGGTGTTCTCGCGTTGAGCGCTGCTGTTGCTGCGGGTGGTGGCGGTGGTGGTGGCGGCGGGTCATCGACGGATACGACGGCACCGACCGTTATCATCAGCAACAGTATAAAAAAGGACACAGCCGCCAATATCGACGATGGCGCTATCACCTACACCTTCACGTTCAGTGAACCGGTAACCGACTTTGATGCCAGTGATGTCGTCGTGACGAACGGCGAGAAAAGCGATTTCACCAGCGTCGATGGCGGCCTCGAATACAGCCTGGTGGTCACCCCGAAATTCGATACCGGAAACTCCGTTACCGTTGCAGTTGACGAGTCCGTAGCGACTGATGCGGCGGGAAACCTCAATAGAGCAGCCGTAACCCGTTCTCAGGCCTTCGATATCGAGGCCCCCGGTAAGGCCACAAAGGCCAGCACCGCCGAGGATGGACCCAGCATCAGTGCCGACGAATACGATACAGGTTTCATCATCGTCGCAACCCTGGGCGGCACGAATGCGGTGGCCGGTGACAGCATCGAGCTGTTGTTAGGCGATGATCCTTACACTACTCTCCAAACACTCGAGCTTACGCAGACTGATATTGATAATAATAAGGTCAGCTTTACTCTGAAAAAGAGTGATGACGCTGACCCAGACGACCTGGGAAACAACGGTGAGAAGGTCTTTACCACCCGGGTCACGGACATGGCCGGTAATGCGGGTGATCCCAGCACCGTATTAACCGTCACGCTCGATACCACCGCACCCACTGCGGCTGAGGCTCCCAGCACCGCCGAGGATGGCCCCAGCATCAGTGCCGACGAATACGATACAGGTTTCACCATCGTCGCAACCCTGGGCGGCACGAATGCGGTGGCCGGTGACAGCATCGAGCTGTTGTTAGGCGAGGATCCCTACACTACTCTCCAAACACTCGAGCTTACGCAGACTGATATTGATACTAATAAGGTCAGCTTTACCCTGCAAAAGAGTGCTGACACGGACCCAGACGACCTGGGAGACGACGGTGTAAAAGTCTTCACCACCCGGGTCACGGATATGGCCGGTAATGTGGGTGATCCCAGCACCGCATTAACCGTCACGCTCGATACCGAGGCCCCTAAAGTGGCCATTGATTCGAATACAGGAAAGGCCATGACGTCGCCTGCCGATGAGGCGGATGCAATAGTTCTAGGGAGCAACATAGTGCTCACCTTTGGTGAAGCTATTAACCTGGGAGCAGGCTCTATTGTCATCAAGAGTAATAGAGAGACGATCACGATTAATGTCGAAGACCACGGTGGACAGTTAGCTATAGATGGGAACACGTTGACCATCGACCTAACTGACGATCTGCTCCATGTTGACACGCGCTACGATGTCAGGATCGACAAGGATGCGGTGACCGACATGGCCGGTAACTCCTATGCGGGCATCACGGACTCCAATGCCCTCAATTTCGTAACGGAGGCCGTCGATACAACCACCGTTGTGTTCGACCTCGTGCACGGTGTTAATTCTGACCATAATGGCGGGAGTGGGGATGATCGTCACTTTGAGTCGGGTGTGGCCTACGATATTTACATAGCTGTCGATTCCGACAACGTAGCGTTGTTTACTACGAAGCAGTCTGGGACTACTGGAGGGGCTGCGTCTGACGCGAGCTGGGGGACGTGGACGGGCGCAGAGAATTTGGGAGACGACGACCATATCTATTACTCGGGCAACGGGAAACAAACGTGGAACGAGGTTGATGTGGCTAAGAATTCGACGCAGCAGAGCGTTAATCTGCAGGCCACTGGCAGCCAGGTGGGCCAGCTGGTACTCGATAATGTCGGCAACTTTACGTGGAAGATCGGTAACGAGAGCGGTAAGGCCGATTTATGGAAAGGTACGGATACGGTCTCCGGTACGGTCGGCGGTAAGGTCGCCAATATGAGGTTGGATGGAGTTGCACAGCCCTTTTCTCAAGCGATGCCAGAGTCGCCGGTCAATATACTAACCACCCAAGGACTTACCTAGCACTACCGGAACAGGGTAAACCCGGCGCCGGCATAATTTGCCAGCGCCGGATAGACACTCATCACCCGCCACTGCGTCTGCTCGGTCGAGCGCCGCAGTCGGCGGGTTCTAAAATCTGTAAACCCTGTTGTACCCTCGATACCGCCTGCTGGCATTGTCGGACTACTTTGGACCTACATGGATGTAGGAAGTAGCGCCAGCCTACAAAATGCAAACCCACACAAGACGACCCCCAAGGGCGCGTTTTTTGTAGGTTAGGCTTCAGCCTGACAGTGTTTTTATTTTAGGGAGGATAACATCAAAATCGGCCGTGGCTGGATCCGCACCGTATTGGTGGCGCCAATCCAACACCGGCCAGCCGCGGCGATTGGCTAGCTCAGCCAGACAGCGATCTGGATTGGTGGCCACCGGGTTGTCGACCCGTTCCAGCAGGGGCAGGTCATTAATCGAATCGCTGTAGAAATAGGCGCCAGCAAGGGTTTCACTCTGCTGTTCCAGCCATGCATGCAAACGTACGACCTTGCCCTCGCGGTAGCTGGGAACCCCTCGAATGTGACCGCTGTAATGGCCCTCGGGAGTGCGTTCCAGGTCGATCGCCAGCACATCCCTGACCCCCAGAGACTCAGCTACGGCCTGGACGATAAAGTCGGCCGAGGCAGAGATGATCAGGATGCGGTCGCCGCGGCGGTGGTGTGCGTTCAGCAGTGCCAGGGCCTGGGGGTAGATGTGGTCGCTGATACAGCGATCGACGAAAGTCGGCATCAACGTGGCGATCTGGTCGGCGCTCATCGTCGCCAGCGGCGCCAGTATAAAGGCGATATAGGCCTCCATGGACAGGCGCTGCTGACGGTAATCATCCATCAGGGCGCGCTCACCCTCGACAAATCCGGGGGCGTCGATCAGCCCGGTACGCTCAAGGTATTCGCAGAAGCGCGACGAGCAGTCGCCGCAGACGAGGGTCTCATCCAGATCAAAGATGGCTAACGGCATAGATTAGTGGCTCCTGTGTTGAGTGGGCAGGTCGCTGTTGCCGGTATAACGGTCGCGAAACCGAATCCGTCTAGCAGCCCCCCAATTACGTTATTCGACATGGCGACCTTGCTTCCCTGGCTGCCCGGTCAGGAGTGCCGAGCAGGCAATCTTTCCAGGTACCAAGGGTACGGGGTCTGTGTGATGAAAAAGAGAACGCTTCAAGAACTATTTATGACAAGGGCCGGCCTATGAAAAAGGCGGTTTAATGATTAAAGATTATCGCTTGGACAAGGGGTTGGTTATCATTAGCAGTGGTGCAGCCGCTTTGGCTGATCAACGCAGTCTCACCGTGAGCTTAGTGTAAGGTTTTAGTGTTTATGGAATTGATCTTCGTCCTGTTTGAGCCCCAGGTGCCCGAAAATGTGGGTGCGGCGGCTCGTGCGCTTAATACCATGGGCTTTGATCAGTTGCGGGTTGTGAACTCTCAGGCCCATCTGCAGCCGGCGGCCGGTTGGGTGGCGCATGGTTCAGAGACGGTCCTCGGCGGGATTGAACTCTTTACTGATCTGGATGCGGCCCTGGCCGATTGTGATCTGATCGTCGGTACCACCGCCAAGCAGAGGGCGGGTTATCGCGATGTCTACCCGCCGGCGCAGTTATGCCGGATCCTAGAAAAAAAGAGCGACCACCTGACCCGGGTTGCCCTGGTCTTCGGGCGCGAAGATCGGGGACTCTCCAATCAGGAACTTGAGCGTTGCCAGTTGCTGAGTTCGATCCCGCTGGCCAACCCCTATCCGTCTCTTAATTTAGGCCAGGCGGTGATGCTGTTTGCTTACAGTTTGGCGGATCTGCAGGCGAGTCACCGTCATCTCAAACCCAGTCAGGATCAGCAGGGCCAGCTTCGAGTGCTGCGGCAGCGCAGCACTGCGCTAACGGCGGAGTTGGGTTATGGCGCGGATTCTAAGCTACAGCAGTGGATGCAGGAGCGGTTAGGGCAGCTCAATAGCGATGATATTCGCTTTATGCATAGCCTCTGCGCGGCGCTAGAGAAGCGCCTGGATGCCGGTCAGCCCTAGAACGCATCCTGCTCGAGCCGCGTCTGTTGTTGCTACGCCGGCTGAAGGGATTGCTTGTGGGCTGCGAGTACGGACAACTGGCCTTCGGCGTGAGCCAGTTGCCGGGTCATCACCTCGCGGGTGCTGCGCATCTGGTCCAGGGTCAGTTCGGCCGATTCATTCAGGTCCTCTTGGGTGAGCAGGCGTTTACGCAGATCCTGCAGCTCACGCTCTTTATTGACGCCGTCTGTTTGCAGCCGCGTTTTTTCGATCAGGGCACTGTTGCACTTTTCCTCCAGCAGCGCGTTGCGGTTAGTGAGTTGCACATGCTGTTGCTGAGCATCCTTGGCACCGGCTTCCAGGGTTAACTTAGCGTCTCTCAACTGCTGGCGTTCCGTGTCCATGGCTCGGTATTGCAGTCGCATCCGGTCCTGTTTTTCGCTGAGGGCATTCAGTTGCCGCTTAAGCAGGTTGTGTTTTCCTTGCTCCTGCTCGACCTGGATCAGGGCCTGGCTGAGCTCCCGTTGAGCCTTGTCGCTTTGCTGTCTGGATCTGTCGAGCTGTTGCTTTTGAGACAGGTAATCCTGATTCCTCTCCTCGAGCATGCGCATAAAATTCTCTGAATCGCTTTCCAGCTTGGCTTGCAGCCTGGCCTGTTTGTAGGCCGCATACCAGCGACCACCGAGGTAGCCGCAACCGCCAGCAAGGGCGGTGATCAGAACGGTTATTAAAATATCCATGGTACATCCCTGTAGGTCTTGTCTTTGTGGGTCGGCAGCTGAATGCTGCTGCTAAGATCCTGGTCCGAGACGCCAGGATTTAGCGATTGAGCCTGGCGCAGTATTGCTCGAACGCCTGAGCCGAGAGTGCGGGGGAGTACAGGTGACCCTGGACAGTATGCAAACCCTGTTGGCTTAAGAAGTCGAGTTGCTCTTGAGTCTCAATACCCTTGGCGACAGTCTCTAATCCCAGGCTCTGGGCCATCGTCAGGGTCGCTTTGATCAGCGCCCGGTCCTGAGGCTGGTCACTGATGCCGCTGATCGTGCTGCGATTGATCTTGAGGCCGTCGAACGGGAAGACTTTCAGATGAGTGAGCGAAGACTGGCCGCTGCCAAAATCATCCAGGACGATGCGAATGCCCCGCTGGCGCAGTTTTTTAAGGGCTTTAAGGGTGTCATCCTGATTGCTGAGCAGCAAGCTTTCGGTGACCTCGAGTTCGAGTCGTTCACCGGGTAGTTGCAGCTGTTCCAGCAGTTGGGTGATCGTGCGGCTGAGGTCGGGGCTGCCGAAGTGGCGCGGCGAAATATTAATCGATAGCCTGAAATCGGTGAGGCCGGCATCGTGCCAGCGCTTGAGCTGGGTGAGTACCTGGTGAATGACCCAGGCGCCTATAGGCAGGATGAGTCCGGTGGCTTCTGCCAGAGGTACAAACTGCTCGGGAGAGACGCGTCCCAGTTCGGGATTATCCCAACGTAACAGGGCCTCGACCGCCGTTACCCTGCCACTGCGACTATCGATGACCGGCTGGTACTCCAAGCTCAGCTCATGGTTTTCTAATGCCAGTGGCAGTCTTTCATCGACCTTGATACGCGTGGCTGAAGAGGTGCCCAGGGCCTTCGAATGGAAGAGATAGCCGTTGCCGCCCTCGTCCTTGGCGCCGAACATCGCGGCATCGGCCTGGCGTAGCAGTTCGTAGGGATCCTGACCATCGTTGGGAAAAACGGCAATACCGATGCTGGCGGTCAGGCTTAATTCGTTACCCTCGATCTTAAAGGGCATGGCCAGGCTGGAGAGGACTTTCTCCGCGACCCGGCTGGCATCGTCGGCCGAGTCTAGATCGCTGAGGATCACCATAAACTCATCGCCACCAAACCGGGCCGCCGTATCGGTGAGTCGAATAGCCTGCTGGATTCGTGAGGCCACCCCGGCCATCAGCTGATCGCCACAATCCTGGCCGAAGTCGTCGTTGATCTGCTTGAAGTTATCAAGATCAATAAACATGACAACAACCTGTTGGTCATGACGAATGGCGGAGTTGATCGCCTGGCTTATGCGGTCCATCGCCAGAAAACGGTTGGGCAGTTCGGTCAGTGGATCGTAGTTAGGCTGATGTGTTACCTGATGTTCTTGCGCCTTACGCAGTGAGATATCTTCCTGGATCGAGACAAAATGGGTGACTTCGTTATCCGCATTTTTAATCGGCGAGATACCGGCCTTGATCCAGTAGGCTGACTTATTCGAGTGCTGGTTCATCAGTTCGCCTTCCCAATGCTCGCCGTTGCTGAGCGTTTCCCAGAGCCGGGCATAGGTTGCAGCAGGGGTCTTGTTGGAGCGCAGAATACGTGGGGTCTGGCCGATAGCCTGGTGGCTGCTGAAGCCACTAATACGTTCAAACGCGGTGTTAACGTATTCGATACGGCCTCGAGTGTCGGTGATCATGATGGATACTGGGCTTTGGCTGACCGCCTGGGATAGCTGGAGCAGTTGCTGACGATCGGCTGCAGACTTGGCGTACTGATAATTACGACGGCGCAGTTCCAGGCTCAGTAAACTGAGGATCAATAGACTGGAGCAGAAGATAAAGGCCGAGTCTTTATAGGGCTCAATTTGAGCGCCGTAATCTGCAAACGCAGTCTCCAGTATATAATCAGAGAGGCTGAGCCAGAGGGTGGTAAATACCGCATAGATTGCGGCCATTCTGACGGGAAATGTCATAGAGGCGAGTCTCAAGATTCCCAGGACTTAGAGCACTTGAGTGTAGCCGAACAACATGGCTAAAGAGTTGATACAGGTCAGGTATTAGCTAAAAACCTACGAACAGGTGCGATCTGTTCTCAGGTTGCCTGCACCGCGGAGGCGGTGCGGCGAGGAAGAATACCCCGCCCGCTGTGTAGCCCGCTACGCAGCCATCCTAAGCACTAGAGACCTGCGCAGGGGGCGCTTTATTGCAGGTTTTCGTTATTCGAGAACATCCCGTCGAAGAGCGCAGTAGAGAGGTAGCGCTCACCGGAATCGGGTAGGATCACCACGATATTCTTACCCTGATGCTGCGGCTGTTGCGAGACTTTGACCGCCGCTGCCATGGCAGCACCACTGGAGATGCCTACCAGGATGCCCTCTTCACGCATCAGCCGGCGAGCATACTCGATCGCGTCTTCGTTGCTGACCAGTTCGACCTGATCAACCAGGGTCAGATCGAGGTTCTTGGGGATAAAGCCGGCGCCGATGCCCTGGATCTTATGCGGCGAAGGCTGCAACGGCTCGCCGCGGAGGTGTTGGCTGATCACCGGGGAGGCTTCGGGCTCTACCGCCACCGAGGTGATCGCTTTGCCTTGTTGTCGTTTTATATAGCGAGAGATACCGGTAATCGTGCCGCCGGTGCCTACCCCAGAGATCAGGATGTCGATCTGACCCTCGGTGTCTTCCCAGATTTCAGGTCCTGTGGTCTGCTCGTGAATCTGTGGATTGGCCGGATTTTCGAACTGCTGCGGCATGAAATGGCTGGCGGGGTCGATGGCTACGATCTCCTGGGCTTTCTCTATCGCCCCCTTCATCCCCTTGAGGCCTTCGGTGAGTACAATCTCCGCGCCCAGAGCCTTCATGACCTTGCGCCGCTCGATGCTCATCGATGCCGGCATGGTAAGAATGACCTTGTAGCCTCGAGCTGCGGCGACGAAACACAGAGCGATGCCGGTGTTGCCACTGGTCGGCTCAACGAGGGTCATGCCCGGCTTGAGCTGACCTGATTTTTCGGCTTCCCAGATCATATTGGCGCCAATCCGACACTTAACCGAACTGGCCGGATTGCGACTCTCGATCTTAGCCCAGATATTGGCGTTGCTAATGTTGTTGATCTTGACCAGAGGGGTCTTGCCGATGGTGAGGGAGTTATCAGAAAAAATGGCACTCATGCTCAGCGTCCTTTAGGTGAGTTTATTATTAGTCGTCTATTATGTGGCTCGAACCATAGCGAGCCGGTATAGGCTGTGCTGCACAGGCATCGCGGGCAGGGGCCCCCTGCATTAGTGCTTAAGCTGCAGGCGTAGCTCCTCGAGCTCCTGTAGCTGCCGCTGATTGATGATCCGTTGTTCAAACAATTTCTCATCACTTTTTTCCAACCGCGATTGGAATTTTTCCAGCGCCCGTTGCTGGGCGGCGCCTGACTGCTGTAGTTGGTCGATCTGATTTTGCAAATCGCTAATTACCGAAGGTACGCCCCCACTGCCGTACAGGGGAACCTTGGCTGCTGTATTTATCGGCGGGTCCTGCAGCTCGTGTTGGATCTGACTCTGAATGGACTGTAGATCACGGGTTTCACGTTCAGAGTAGCGAATCGATTTCACCAGCGCCTGGTGAGCCCCTGCGCTGCCAACAGAGCCTGCCAGGGCGTACTCGAGTGTCCGATGAAATTCTAATAACTCGACGATGGTCAGCTGCTCTTTGCCTGCGATACGCAGGTCTTCATTGATCTGCTGGACGATGGCGTCGGCTTTAGCTTCCGGGAGGTATTCTTGCAGCAGCTGGGTGGCTTCGTCGATCTTATCGGTAGAGGCGATGTAGGCATCCAGCCCGGTCGCACGGCCGTTATGCTGAATACTGCCCGCGATCAGGGTGGCCATAAACTCGCTGCGTTGATGGCGTTCAAGCTTGGAGGGTTTGTGCAGCACAGATCCGAGCAGATAAAACCCCAGGTTAAACAGCAGGGACCAGAGCGTGCTATGGCTGACCGGAGAGAGACCGTCCACGCCAAACAGCTGCTGCGGACGTAGCCAGTCGATGCCCCAGGGGCCTTGAGATAACAGCTCCTGGGGCAAGCCGTGGCCGGAAAACGCCGGTAGCACCAGGGTGTAGAACCAGATCAGGAAGCCCGCGCTCAGACCTGCAATGGCCCCTGCCCGGTTACCGCGCGTCCAGAACAGTCCGCCGAACATCACCGGAGCAAACTGGAATACCGCGACGAAGGAGATCATCCCCATGGCGACCAGCATGTAGGCATCGCTGAAAGTGACCGAGAACCAGTAACCGCTGCCGATAATCAGGGCGATCATCACCCAGCGGCACTGCAGTAGGTAACTGCGTAGGAAATTAAGCGGTTTGATGTGATCGATTAACACCATCAGTAGATGGTTGGTGGCCATGGTGGACAGGGTCATCGCACTGAGGATGATCATCCCGGTCGCCGCCGAAAATCCGCCGATAAAGGCGACCAGCGACAGCCAGTCGGCGCCGGCAAGTTGCGGCAACAATAAGATGAAGATGTCGGCGTTGCTGCCGGGCAGACCTTGCAACAAGCCTGCTGCGGCTATCGGCATCACGAAGATGCCGATCAGGATCAGGTAGAGGGGCACGACCCACATGGCGGTGAGGATATGGCGCTCGCTGGCATTTTCCACCACGGCGGCGTGAAATTGGCGCGGCAGGCATTGGATGGAGACCGCACCCAGCACCACCAGCGCGAGTGCATGCAGCCTGTCCGGACCCGAGGAGAACTCGATCTGGGTCAGCTGGGTCAGGCTCGCCGCCTCGACGCGCGCCAAAATATCGTTTAAACCATCGTACAGGCCGTAACTGACGAACAGGCCGACGGCGATAAACGCCGCCAGTTTAACCAGGCTCTGGACCGCCAGGATCGTCATCACCCCCAAGTGGTGCTCGGTGGAATCGAGCTTGCGGGCCCCGAACAGGAGGGTGAACAGAATCATCATCAGCGGCACCAGCAGTCCGGCTAGCTGGCTGATGTCGCTGTTGGCCGCGGATGCCGTGATCACGGTAAAGGACTGGGTAACGGCCTTGAGCTGGAGTGCGGTATAGGGCACGATGCCGATCAGGGCGATAAGTGTTACCAGGGCTGCGACCAGTTGCGAGCGGTTATAGCGGGCCGAGATAAAGTCGGCAATGCTGGTGATGTTGTAGGCCTTCTTTATCCGCACCATGGGCCGCAGCAGTTTCCACCAGGCCAGGATGGCCAGAATTGCGCCTATGTAAATGGCAAAGAACAGCCCACCGGATTTAGCCGCGAACTCAACACTGCCGTAGAAGGTCCAGGAGGTGCAGTACACGGTGATCGCGAGCGCGTAGACCAGGGCTGAGGTATGGGGTTTTTCCTGGTTGGCATTCTTGCGCTCGACCAGCAGGGCGATAATAAAGAGCACGGCCATATAAAGAATAATGGCGACGATAACGGTGCTGGCAGTAAACATAGACACTCTCAGTTAGTGCGCGGTCAATGCGGTGATTAATGCGGTGATTAATTCGGTGGTTGATCCGACCCAGGCGTACAGCAAGCCTTATCCGGCACCAGATCGATCCCCCCCCGGGTAAACGGATGACAGCGCAGCAGGCGGCGCAGCCCCAGGTAGAGTCCGCGAACGGGGCCATGCGTCTCTATTGCCTCGATGCAGTAGCTCGAGCAGGAGGGGTAGTAGCGACAGTTGTTGCCTAGCAGCGGGCTAATCAGCCACTGGTAACCACGAATACAGATAAGCAGAGCCGTTTTCATCATGTTGCGTATTTTATCGTAATGTACAAATATTTATAGACCTTATAGCCCTTATCGACATAAAGAGTCTGCATAAAGAGACAGTATTAGTAGACCGCATAAGTAGACCGCATAAGTAGACCGCATAAGAAGACCGCATAACGAGCGATTACTAGCGCTCGCCGCGAAAAGCGGATTAAACTGAGGCTAAGGGGGGGCTGTTCACAGATTCCCTCCGCCTCACCTCACCTCACCTCACCTCACGGAAAGGGTTGCATTCTATGCTACGAAAAACCCTGTTGCCTTTTGTTTTTGTGTTGCTGACCTATGGCTTCTGGCTCAGTCCGGATTTTAAGGCGATCTCAGCCGGGGTGGCGATCTTTCTGTTCGGCATGCTGTCTCTGGAAGAGGGCTTTCGAGTGTTTTCCGGAGGGGTGCTGGAGCAGGTTCTCAGGCGTTCTACCGATCGGCTCTGGAAGAGTCTGAGCTTTGGTTTCCTGACCACGACGTTGATGCAGTCCAGTACCCTGGTATCGGTGATCAGCATCTCTTTTATGAGTGCCGGATTACTGGGGCTAGCCGAGGGGATAGGGATCATTTTTGGCGCGAATTTGGGCACCACCAGCGGCGCCTGGTTGATGGCCGGCTTCGGGCTGAAGGTTAACTTATCGGCCTACGCCATGCCGCTATTGGTATTCGGGGTGGTACTGCTGCTGCAGAAAGCCTCGCACCTGAAAGGGGCCGGTTACCTTCTGGCGGGGATAGGCTTCCTGTTTCTGGGGATCCATTACATGAAAGAGGGTTTCGAGGCGTTCAAAGACAGCGTCGATCTGGCCGCCTATGCCGTTCCCGGCTACCGCGGGCTGTTTATTTACGCCGCTATAGGCATCCTGGCGACGGTGGTGATGCAGTCGAGCCATGCGACCCTGGCGGTGATCATTACCGCGCTCTCATCGGGACAGGTCAGTTACGAAAACGCCCTGGCACTGGCGATAGGTGCCAATGTCGGCACCACCCTCACCGCACTGATCAGTGGACTGGGTTCCAATGCCCAGGGACGACGTCTGGCGGGCGCTCATCTGCTCTTTAATATCACCACGGGGGGGGTGGCGATCGCCCTGATCAGTCCCCTGGTGCTGGCGGTCGACGGGGTCAGTCAGCTGTTGGGTATCGCGGCCGATAATTACAGCCTCAAACTGGCGGTGTTTCACAGCCTGTTCAATCTGCTGGGGGTGATCCTGATGCTACCCCTGATCAAGCAGATGGTCAGATTGCTGAACCACCTGATTAAAGATGCCCAGGATGATATCGATCAACCGAAATATATCGTCGCTGCGGCGATCCAGTTTCCTGATACTGCCGTAGAGGCGGTACGTCAGGAAACCAACCGTCTCTATGACCGCGCTCGGGATATCCTGATCAGCGGGCTGGGGATGGACCAGGCGCGGGTGCTCGGGGCTGTTGATCGCGATCTTGAGAAACAGCTCTATGCCCAGCATAAGGTTGTCCGGGTTGATATTGACGAACTCTATCAACGCCATGTGAAGGGCTTGTTTAGTGCCATTATCGCCTTTATCAGTGAAGCGGCTTTTAGCTGGAAAGAGCAGCCGCAGGACAGGCTGCGCCGAATGCGAGACGCCAATACCCAGATCGTCGAGGCCGTTAAAGCCTGCAAGCACCTGCAAAAGAATATGTTGCGTTACCTGGTAGCGGATAACGACTATATCAGGGGTGAATATAATCAGCTCAGAATGCGTATAGCGCTGCTATTACGGCAATTGGAGCAGGTGCGGGTCGACAGCCCGGATGAGAATTTATTACTCGGGCTCGACGAGCTAAGATTAACGATGCTGGAGTGGAATCAAAAGCAGAGTCTGCGCTATTACCAGTTAATTCGTGACGGCCATATTAGCCCGCAGATGGGCAGTTCGTTACTTAATGATTCTGCTTATGTTAATACTATCCACTCTAGTTTGCTGGCGATGGCAGCGACACTTTTCACTAAAATTGAAAGCAAGCGTCACTCGGTAGAGCAGGCCTTGTCATTGGATGATGCCGAGCTCAAAGAGATTCTGGGTGCTGCCGAACAGACACGAACCGGAGGGGGCTGTAACCGCGATGAAAACTAAAAAATTGCTTGAGCGAATACGAGCCTTCTTTGATGTCGATCTGCGCGATAACCTGCAGATGCAGGCATCGCTCACCAAGGTGCTGGAGAAACTGCGTTTGAAGCAGAAAAAGATCCAGGCAGAGCTTGAACTCGAGCAGGATGCGGATCGCCGTGAGGCGTTGCAGTTGAAGATCGATCTGGTGCACTCGCAGCGTAAAAAAGGGATCGCCATGCTGCGACGGGCGCAGACCGATGCCGGGGAGCGCAAGCCAGCCGCCGATGCTCATCGCTCGAATGATTTAGACCGCTCCTAGGCTCCTAGGCTCCTAAGAACCTGAGTGCAACTGCTTGGGATACAGCGCTTGGCAGAGCCTTTTTAAGCACAACTCTTAGTTGTCATCTAGGCGTAGTATGCTGGTGCAGCTTTCGATACAGGTACGGCATTAAATGAGTAGAGGGTACGTTAGTGATCGTAAAAAGTATGCATAAGGCAGAATCAGACGTCGATACGAAGGTCGGCACTCAGGACATGCCGGAAGGGGAGGTCGCTGCCGCCCAGCATACAGAAAAGGCACCCGAACCGGTGGCCGAGTCTGCCTCCAGCACCGAGCTGGAGCTGCTGCCCTCGACGGTCGCGCCTGCGGCCGATACGCCGGAGGTGAATGACAGCAGTTACTATATCAATCGCCATCTGAGTCATCTCGAGTTCAACCGCCGGGTGTTGGATCAATCGCTGGACCAGAGCCACCCCCTGCTGGAGCGGCTGATGTTTCTGCTGATCTTCTCCAGTAATCTGGATGAGTTCTTCGAGATCAGGGTCGCTGAACTGCGCCACCAGCTTAAATTTGGTCGCGAGCAGTCCGGTGCCGACAGCATGCATCCCAAGGCAGTGCTCAAAGAGGTCTGTGCGCGCTGCCATGAGCTGGTCGAGCGCCAGTACAAGATTCTGAATGAGGTGTTGCTCCCCGCGCTCAACGACAACAACATCTTTTTCTTGAGGCGTAATGAATGGACGGCCGCACAGAAGGAATGGATCAAGGGCTACTTCGATGAGTATATCCAGCCGGTTATCAGCCCGCTGGGGCTAGACCCCTCGCACCCGTTTCCACGCCTGGTTAACAAGAGTCTTAACTTTATCGTGCAACTCGATGGTAAGGATGCCTTCGGGCGCGACAGCGGTATGGCGATTATCCCCGCGCCACGCTCCTTGCCCCGGGTACTGAAGTTGCCCCAAGACCTGTGCCCAGAGGGCACGGATAACCTAGTGTTTCTGTCGTCGATTATTCATGAGCATGCCGACGAACTGTTTCCCGGGATGACCGTCCTGGGTTCGTATCAGTTCCGCCTGACCCGCAACGCCGATCTGGATTTTGATCAGAATGAGGTCGAAGACCTCGCACTCACGCTCAGAGGCGAGCTTCACAGCCGCCATTACGGCGATGCGGTGCGGCTGGAGATCTCTGAAGCCTGCCCCGAGGTGCTGGTGCGCTTCCTGTTGAACCGCTACAACCTCACCGACGATGAACTCTATCTGGTCTCAGGACCGGTAAACCTGACCCGGATGATGAGTGTGACGGGCCTGCTTGACCGTCCCGAACTGAAATACTCTCCCTTCAGCCCCGGGCTGCCCAAGCGTTTGCGCGGCAAGGGCAGCCTGTTTGATACCCTCAAGCAGGGTGATCTGTTGCTGCATCATCCGTTTGAATCCTTTACCCCGGTGTTGGACCTGTTGCGCCAGGCCGCCAGCGACCCCCAGGTGTTGTCGATTCGCCAGACCCTGTACCGCAGCGGTGCCGATTCCGGAATAGTGACCGCGCTGGTGGATGCCGCGCGCAACAATAAAGAGGTGACCGCGGTGATCGAGCTGCGGGCGCGCTTTGATGAGGCCAATAACCTGGCGCTGGCCAGTCGCTTGCAGGAAGCGGGCGCGCTGGTGGTCTATGGGGTGGTAGGCTATAAAACCCACGCCAAGATGGCGCTGATCGTGCGTCGCGAAGCGAGTAAGTTTGTTAACTATGTCCATCTGGGGACCGGTAACTACCATTCAGGTAATGCCCGCCTCTATACCGATTACAGTCTGCTGACCTGCGACCCCGACGTGGGCGGGGATGTGCAGAAGATGTTCCAGCAACTCACGGGCATGGGTAAGATCCTGCGCCTCAAGCGGCTGTTGAATGCGCCCTTTACGCTGCATAAGTCGATGCTGGAGAAGATCGGCGCCGAGGCCCGTAATGCCAAAGAGGGCAAGCCGGCGCGTATTATCCTGAAATTCAACGGCCTGACCGAGCCGCGGCTGATTAAGGCGCTCTATAAGGCCTCGCAAGCCGGGGTCGAGATCGATCTGATCGTGCGTGGCATGTGCTGTCTGCGCCCCGGAATCGAGGGAATATCGGAGCGGATTCGAGTACGCTCCATCATCGGACGTTTTCTGGAACACAGCCGTATCTACTGGTTCTCTAATGACGGCGATCCTCAGGTCTACTGCTCCAGTGCCGACTTTATGGAGCGCAATATGCTCAACCGGGTCGAGACCTGCTTCCCGCTGCTGATGCCAAAGCTGGCGCAGCGGATACTCAGGGATCTGGAGCTGTACCTGCAGGATAATACCCAGGCCTGGAGCCTGAATACCGATGGTTCCTACAGCCGCACCCAGCGTATCGAGGGTGAAGAACTGGTGAATGCCCAGTACAGCCTGCTGTCCAAGTTCAGTCACTGATTATTGTGGATTGGTTTCTTGTGGGTTGGCTTTTTTTGGGTAGAAAGCAGTCCGACAAGGCTGGCAGGGGGCATTTTGTAGCTGAACGTTGCAATCGCCAAGCCGGGGTTGTATACCGATACTGGTAAGCCTGTTCAGGGCCTTGGATGAGTGAACATAATGAAGAAGCATGATGAGCTACCGACAGAACATGATGATGCCTTAATCGCCATCCTTCACCAGGCGATTAAAATGGCTATAAGAGTATTGGCCGTGCTGATGTTGGCCGTTATTTTTTGGGGTGTGGCCGATGTCGTTTATGTGATCTACAACCAGCTCTTAGAACCGCCTTTTATGTTGCTGAGTTTGTCCGATATATTTAAAACCTTTGCAGCCTTTCTGGCGGTGTTAATCGCGATTGAAATATTTCAAAACATTGTTTTATATCTGAGGACTGACGTCTTCCCCCTGAGACTGGTGGTCGCGACCGCGCTGATGGCCATGGCCAGAAAAATAATTATTATCGACTTCGATGAGGTGATCCCTATGCATGTATTTGCCGTGGGCTTCGTGGTCCTGTCCCTGGGTATTACCTACTATCTGCTGGATATAAAGGGTGATAAAGAGCTTTGAGGGCTGGTGCTGCCCGTTCTCTACGGGCTTAGCGCACTTTCCACATCCCACGTCCCTGTGAGGCGTGCTGTCCATGCAGGAGTGCTTAACGCCTAGCCCACAAAAGAAACCCCCTCAGGCTTGCTGCTGATCTGGTAGCGCTGCAACAGGCGGTAGAAGTTGCTCCTATGGATCCCCAGTTGCCGAGCCGCGGCGGCCTGATTACCCCGGTGTTGCGCCAGGGTCTCTTCGATTAGCTGGCGCTGAAAGAGCTCGGTGGCCTGCTTCAGGCTGAGGTCACTGGCGCCCAGGTCGGGCGTGACCGTTGCTGCAGGGGTCTTGGGTTCAATCTCGCCCCAGTCGCTGGCGTCCAGCCCGAGATGTCGTGCGTCGATAATAATCGTGCGGCTGTCGCGGCCCTGGCTGGTGATCGCCTTGAGCGCCGCCCTGCTGAGCAGGTGGCCCAACTCCCGAACATTGCCGGGCCAGGGGTACCTCAGCAACAGGTGCTTGGCATCCTGGGTAAGGCGTAGTCCCTGCGCACCCAGGCGGCGCTGGTTGGATTCGAGCAGGAAGGCGGCCAGCAGCAGAATGTCCTGCTGGCGTTCACGCAGGGGCGGGACGAGCAGCGGGTAGACGCTCAGGCGGTGATAGAGATCGGCCCGAAAGCGTCCGGCGCTGACCTCCTGTTGCAGGTTGCGATTGGTGGCGGCGACGATGCGCACATCCACCCGCAGCGGCTGATCGCGTCCGACTCGCTGGATCTCTCCGCTCTGCAGGGCACGTAACAGCTTGGCCTGTATGCTCAGCGGCAGCTCGCCGATCTCATCCAGAAACAGGGTGCCGCCGTCGGCGATCTCAAACTTACCCGCACGATCGGTACCCGCCCCCGAAAAAGCCCCCTTGATATGCCCGAACAGTTCGCTCTCGGCCAGATTTTCCGGCAAGGCGGCGCAGTTGATCTGCACCAGCGGCCCCTGACTGCGTCCTGACTGGTTGTGAATCTGGCGTGCCACCAGCTCCTTGCCGACCCCCGTCTCTCCCTGCACCAGTACCGAGAGGTGCGACTGGGCAACGATAGCGATCTCCTTCTTCAGCTGGGCCATGATGGTGCTGGTGCCCAGGATCTCGGATTTACTGTCCTTTTCGTGCATCAGGGTGCGCGTGACCAGCTGTTGGCGTGCGGCGGTGGCGGTCAGGGCATCCATTCGATCGGCGGCCTTTACCGTGGCTTCGGTCAGCCTGATAAAGGTGCTCAGTTCGACAGGGTCGATCGAATCGAAGCTACCGGGATCCATGGCGTCCAGGGTCAGGACGCCCCAGGGTAGATCGTCGATATAGAGCGATGCGCCCATGCAATCGTGTACATGCCGCTGCAGATCCTGGTCGGCGATCAGGCCATCGTAAGGGTCCGGCAGCTTTGAGTCGGCCTCGAAGCGGATCGGCTCACGGGCATGCAGCAGCTTGGCCAGCCGCGGGTGTTCGGTCACCTCGAAGCGGCGACCCAGGGTATCAGGGCTCAGCCCCTCGAAGGCCAGCGGCCGCAGCTGGGTGCCTTCGAGTTTGAGCAGGGCCGCGGCATCACAGGGAAACAGCTTGAGTAGGGCGTCGAGCAGGTTGCGGTAGCGCCGTTCGGCAGGCAGGTCGCGCGACAGGTCGGAGACGATAGAGGTCAGGGTGTCGAAGACGGTAGCGGTTGTCATATTGATATCCATATTTTCAGATCGACAGCATACTCCAGCTGGCCATTATTTAACAAAACTCAAGACCTTAGGTTTTTCACCTTAGGTTCTTCACCTTAGGTTCTTGATCTGTGATTTCGAAAGACCTGACCCCGGTTGTCATTTTCTTAAAATCATCGGAATTGATACTCATCAATTTCTCCCGCTCAGTCCAGGCATAGAATCCTCCCATCGACAGCAACCTGTCTGACTTTAAACACTGCGAGGAATCAGAAAATGGAACTTAACGTACCAGCGGTCCAAGAACAGAGTGGCGTTAGCCGCCGTGGATTTATCGGCGCGACGGTCGCTTCCATGGGTGTCGCCGCGGCGGCGGCTCTGGTCGGTCAGTCGGCCCAGGCTAGCACTAAGTCGGTGAGTGCGGTATCCAAACCGGAGCAGATCAGCAGCCTGAGCCGGGTTCAGCAGACGCTGGTGCAGCCGCCCTTCTTACCCCAACACGATCAGGTAGCCAAGGGTGGCCCCAAGGTCGTCGAGGTGAGGATGGTGATCGAGGAGAAGAAAATACTGATCGATGCCTTGGGAACCGAGGTCTGGGCGATGACCTTCAACGGTAGCGTACCCGGACCGATGATCGTCTGCCATCAGGATGACTATATCGAATTGACGCTGGTCAATCCGGCCACTAACCAGCTGCAGCATAATATCGATTTCCATGCCTCCACGGGTGCCTTGGGCGGCGGTGGGTTGACCGAGGTGATGCCCGGTGAGCAGGTGGTGTTGCGCTTTAAGGCCATCAAGGCGGGGACCTTCGTTTACCACTGTGCGCCCGGTGGACAGATGATTCCTTACCATGTTGTCAGTGGCATGAATGGCGCGATCATGGTGCTGCCGCGCGATGGTCTCACCGATGAGCTGGGTCAGCCGGTGCGTTACGACCGTGCCTACTACGTGGGCGAGCAGGACTTCTACGTGCCTAAGGATGCTCAGGGTAAGTTCAAGAAGTACAGCTCGGCGATGCACGCCATGGCGGACACGCTCGAAGTGATGAAGAGCCTGACGCCTTCGCATGTGGTCTTTAACGGTGCGGTAGGCGCCCTGACCGGCGACCAGGCGTTGACCGCCAAGGTCGGCGAATCGGTGCTGATCATTCATGCACAGGCTAACCGCGATACCCGTCCGCACCTGATTGGCGGCCATGGCGATCTGGTATGGAACGGCGGCTCTTTCAATGACAAGCCCGCCACCAACCTGGAGACCTGGTTTGTTGCCGGAGGCTCGGCCGTGGCGGCGCTCTATACCTTCCGTCAGCCCGGTCTCTATGCCTACGTCAACCACAACCTGATCGAGGCGATCCTGCTCGGTGCGGCGGCTCACTTCCAGGTCGAAGGCACCTGGAACGAAGACCTGATGAACCAGGTTGTCGCGCCGGGTCCTATCCCTGCCTGATCGGTGCAGCAGCGCTTACCTAGCCCGGCTAACGCCGGGTTTTTTTCGCTGCTCAGAAAAAGCGATCAAAAGAGCGCCTGACGGCAGTCATCGACAGCCTTGGCAGTCGGGATAATCAGGAAAGCAGGTGTTGTCATATTGACATCAGCGTTGTCATATTAACCACATAGTTCAGGTTGTTATTTTAACAACCTACCTATAAAGATTGATATAAATCAGGTGCTTATAAATTGGCACGGAATTTGTAAAGCTTAGTTCGATAAGCAATAGATAGCACTCGATAACCCGTCTTTATCCAGGCCAAGGAGCCTCAGTATGCAGACCTTAAATTTTCGGCCCCCAGGGTCGGTTGCGGTGCAGACCGCAGGAGGAGATCGTCATGGCGGATAGCTTTAACAAGAGTACGGCTCGCAACATCTATTACGGCGGGGGGTTTTTCTTTCTACTGCTGTTGATTGGCCTGACCGTCGATACGATGGGCCGGCTGCCGGAGCGCGATCATCGGGAGAACATCACCGAATCCGTCGCACACGGCAAGCACCTGTGGGAAAACAACAACTGCATCGGCTGTCACAGCCTGATGGGCGAGGGTGCTTACTTTGCCCCTGAACTGGGCAATGTCTATGACCGTTATGGTCAGGGCAGCGAGGTCGCCTTCAAGCAGTTCCTGCAGTCCTGGATGGCGATGCAGCCGCTGGCGATCGAGGGTCGCAGGAAGATGCCGCAGTTCAACCTCAGTCCAGAGGATGTCGATGCGCTGGCGGATTTCCTGATCTGGACCAGTAGGGTCGATGACAATGACTGGCCACCGAATATTCAGGGATAAGGGGATACCTATGAAATTTCAATCACAAGCGGTGGCGATGCCGTATTTTATCTTCGCCCTGGTACTGTTCGTGGGCCAGATCCTGTTTGGCCTGATCATGGGGCTGCAGTATATCGTCGGGGACTTCCTGTTCCCCTATATCCCTTTCAACGTCGCGCGGATGGTGCACACCAACCTGTTGATCGTCTGGATACTGTTCGGTTTTATGGGGGCCTCTTACTACCTGGTTCCTGAAGAGAGCGATACCGAGCTGTACAGCCCGCTGTTGGCAAAAATCCTGTTCTGGGTGTTTGCCGGTGCCGGTGTTGCCACCATCCTCGGTTATCTGCTGGTGCCTTACGCCAAGCTGGCCGAGCTCACCTATAACCACCTGCTCCCCACCATGGGGCGGGAGTTTCTGGAGCAGCCGACTATCACCAAGATCGGTATCGCGATAGTGGTGCTGGGCTTTATCTTCAATATCACCATGACCACCCTCAAGGGCCGCAAGACGGTGATCAACATGGTGTTGATCACCGGCCTGATCGGCCTGGCGGTGTTCTGGCTCTTCGCCTTCTACAATCCCGTCAACCTGGTGCTGGATAAGTACTTCTGGTGGTTTGTGGTACATATGTGGGTCGAGGGTGTCTGGGAACTGATCCTGGGGGCGATCTTGGCCTTTACGCTGATCAAGGTGACCGGCGTCGATCGCGAGGTGATCGAGAAGTGGTTGTACGTGATCATCGCGATGGCGCTGATCTCCGGCCTGATCGGCATGGGGCATCACTTCTTCTGGATCGGTCAGCCCGAGTACTGGTTGTGGTTGGGTTCGGTATTTTCGGCTCTGGAGCCTATTCCCTTCTTTATGATGGTGGTCTTTGCCTTTCGCATGGTGCAGGGACGTCGAATCGAGCATGGCAATAAGATTGCCGTTACCTGGGCACTGGGTTGCTCGGTGATGGCTTTCTTGGGCGCGGGGGTCTGGGGCTTTCTACATACCCTAGCACCGGTCAACTACTACACCCACGGCTCGCAACTGACCGCCGCCCACGGCCACCTGTCCTTCTTTGGTGCCTACGCGATGATCGTGATGACCATCATCTCCTATGCGATGCCGATCATGCGCGGGCGTCCGCAGGGCAATCCGGCCTCGGCGCAGAAAGTCGAACGCTTTGCCTTCTGGACGATGTGTATCAGCATGCTGGGCATCACCCTGGCGCTGACCGTTGCCGGTGGCTATCAGGTGGCGCTGCAGCGACTGCCCGATGATAACGAAGCACTGAGCTTTATGCTGACCCAGGCGAAACTGATTCCGTTTTACTGGGTACGGTTGGCCTTTGGGGTGACCTTTATGGTCGGTCTACTCGCCTATCTGGCCAGCTTCTTCGTCGGTAGTAAGGAGGCGATCGCGGCCTCTACCAAAGCGGTACCGGCGGCAGTCGTCTACAGCTGATTCCGGGAACTGATTCCGGGAGCTAATCCCTGCAGCTAATCCCTGCAGAGAACGTTACTCACCCAGGGGCCGCAAGGCTCCTGGTTCACCTTTACTAAGGAGCCTGTGATTAAGCCCCCCCTGTCTCTCTGGCCGCCCTTTGCTCGGCAGAGAACCCCTCGGGGGCTTAATCACAGGTCCCACTATTTATCATCCTGGCTGAGGAAGCGTCATGATCTGGTCTGGAATTAGACCGCTGCTGGTCATCATCATCGGGCTGCTGGTCTGTGCTCAATTACAGGCAGCAGCGCTCGATCAGGCCGATGTGCGTCTACGGGCGCTGGCCGAGCGTTGGCTGACGCTGATGGACAGCAAGACCACCGACGGCCTGGCCTATGCGCCCTTATTGGCCAGCGCTCCCTTAGATTTGGAATTGCTGGAAGGCCATGCCAGCACGCTGGTCGAACTGGGTCAGTTACTGGATTCTCGATTTGAGGACGTCGATAGCAGTCAACACCGCATCGAATACTTCAGCGTGAAACCGCTGGCGCCCGGCCTGTATCAGCTGTCGATGGTGGTCGACTGGCGCCTGCTTAAAGAGGGATTGACCGAAATTGCCAGCCTGAAAGTAGGCTGGCGAGTACGCACCGCCCCTGATGGCAGCCTGCGCATCGAGCAGCTCAGAGAGCGCTATCTGGCGCCGATCCAGGGCATGGGTGCACGCATTAAATGCTGACTCGAGGGAGAGCTATATGAACGTAAGAGAGTTGCTCGGGGCGGGTCTGATGGCCCTGTTGGTTACCCTGTTGGCCACCCTGCAGGCCGGAGCGACAGAGCCTTTGCCGGTGTTGCGTGGCATCGGCGGCGACTTCAGTGCCCAGAGTACTCTGGGGCGTGAGCTGAGCCTGAAGGAGTTTAGAGGCAAACCGCTGCTGTTGTTCTTTGGTTACACCAACTGTTCGGATATCTGCCCGGCGACTCTGGGCCATCTGGCTAAGCTGACCCAGGGCGATCCCGACGCGGTGCAGGTGCTGTTCGTCAGCATCGATCCAAAGAACGACACTGCCGAACACCTGAAGGCCTATCTGGCCCATTTTGATAAGCACTATATAGGGATCTCTGACGAGATTGAGCGCATCGATGCGATCGTGGCGCTGTTTCAGGCACGTTATAGCCGGGTCGGCGACCGGGAGCTGAGCACCCGGTACAAGAAATTTAAGGTACCGAAAAAAGCCATAGAGCCGGACGCGGAGGATAAAGCCTATCTCTACACCCATAGCGCCACGATCTACCTGCTGGATAACCAGGGCAGAACCCGAGCAACCTATTTTAACGGCACGCCGATCGCGCAGATGCGCACCGATATCGCCGCGTTGACCCGTGAATAACCCTAGAGCAAGAGCAAGAGCAAGAGGAAGGGGAGAGCAATGATGAACTACCGGATGTTAGTCACAGGGCTACAGGTCGCACTAGTGAGTGCCGTTCTCGAGGGTTCTGCGCTTGCCGCTCCCGTGATTGAGATCGAAGGGGCCTGGGTGCGATCACTCCCGGCGGTGTCACGCGTCAACAGCGCCTATATGAAAATTCATAATCGTGGCGACCAGGCAGACCGGCTGCTCTCGGTACGCACCCCTATCGCCGACGTCTCGAAGGTCCATCTGAGCACGATGCACGATGGCATGATGAAGATGGAGCGCGTCGAGGGTGGGTTAGAAGTGCCCGCAGGCGCAGAGGTCCTGCTGCGTAGCGGGGGTTATCACCTGATGCTGATGCAGCTCAAAGACCATCCGCTCGAAGGGGAGACGGTGATGCTTTATCTGAGATTTGAACACACGGGAGAAATAGCCGTCGAGGCAGCGGTCTTGTCCGATGCGCCGGGGGTGTCTGCGGGTATGCAAACTAAGTCGCCTGCTGGTATGCAGGATCACGCGGAACCTGAGCAGTGAAGCAGTAGTAAGGGTAGGGGCGTTCCTATGGAAGAATTTGTCGGCGAAATCTGGCACAAACTGATCACCCGCCAGGCCAGCAGCGACTGTGCCGAGGCTCGGGTCGAGCTGGCGGGTCTGCAGACCCAGCTGGCGACCTATTTCCGAGCGCTGGGTGGCGAGCCGGGTAAGAGTGTGGAAGGGGCCGATCCACGGGCCTTCGCGCCCCGTCGCCGGCTGGCGCAACGGGTCGCGGGTACCCACAAGCGCTTCGCGGTGTGCTGGCAGGACGAGCGCAGCCTGCGGCTGCCGCTGAGTCTGGCCTGTTTTGAGACGGTGGAACTCAACGAATCGCTGTATTTCTGGCTGGCCGCGCTGGCGGCACGGCAGCCACAGATGCGGCACTGGCTGGTAGAGAACCAGCAGGCCACCCTTGCATTGTTGCAGCAACGTCCGGGCCTGGCCGCCGGCTATCGGCTGTTGGCGAGCGCGACACTCGCCAACAGGCCGTCGCTGGACAGCCTGCAGGGTGCCGAACGCACCCGTGAGGCGGCGATTCAGCAGGCGATCCGCGAGCCCGGTAGCGTCACTGTCCTGCCGCGCGCCAAGGGCGACCCCTTGCCGGTCCCGCTGTGGATCTATCCGGCCCCGCTGCAGTTGCTGGGGGTGGCGACCGAGGATCATCTGGACGATCTGGGTGAGGGGGGTAACGCCAACGAAACCCCGAAGGGCAGCCGCAAGCAGGCCGAACGTATCGATGACAGCAAAGAGACCGACGGCCTGCTGGTGTTTAAGTTGGAATGCCTGTTCAGCTGGACCGAGAAGGTGGAGCTCGATCGCCCCCAGGAAGAAGACCTGGATCAAGACCTGAGTGGTGTCGCCGAAGATATGGATATTATCACCCTGTCACAGCAGCGGCGGGCGGGGTCTTCAGGGATAAAGTTCGATATGGATCTGCCCTCGGCCCAGGCGGATGATCTGCCGGTGGGTGAGGGGATACGGTTGCCGGAATGGGATTATCGCAAGCAGGCGCTGATCCCGGAGTACTGCCTGCTGCAACCGATGCTGGCCGACGACGCGCTGCCCGCCCCGGTGCCTGAGGCGTTACGGGCCCAGGCGCGTGCGCTGAAGAACCGTTTCAGCCAGCTGCGCCCGGAGCTGCAGCTGCAAAAACGCCAACCCCAGGGCGATGAGATCGACCTAGATGCCTGGGTGGATTTTAAGACCCTGGCGGCTAAGCATCAGAGCCAACAAAACTTTTATCTGGACCGTAATCAGCCGCATCGCGACCTGGCCTGTCTGCTGCTGGCCGACCTGTCGATGTCTACCGATGCCGGGATCAACGGCAATCAACGGGTGATCGACCTGATTCGCGATGCCATGCTGCTGTTTGCCGAGGCCCTGTCGGGCACTCGGGACCCGTTCGCGATCTACGGGTTCTCATCGGTAAAGAACAAACAGGTGCGCTACCAGCTGCTGAAAAACTTCAACGAACCCTATGGCGACGAGGCCCGGGGACGGATTCTGGCGGTGAAACCCGGTTTTTATACCCGCATGGGCGCGGCGATCCGCCAGTCCACCCTGATTCTGCAGCAGCAGAAGGCACAGCAGCGGTTATTGCTGATCCTGTCCGACGGCAAGCCCAACGATATCGACCGTTACGAGGGCCGCTATGGCATCGAAGACACCCGCCGGGCGGTCATCGAAGCCAAGCAGGCCGGACTGCAGCCGTTCTGCGTCACCATCGATGACCAGGGTAACGATTATCTGCCCTACCTGTTCGGCGACCAGGGCTTTGCCGTGATCAGTGATCTGGCACGCCTGCCGGTGCTGTTGCCCCGGCTTTATCTCAACCTGACCGGCACCCGTGGGTAAGTCGGTGCCTGACTCGAGGAATGCTCTATGGACACGCTAATGCCCCGCCATAATTCTGCGCACAACCCAGCGCACAACCCAGCTCTTAATCCTTATCTACCCCAGGGGCGGGAGATCGAAATCTTCAAGATGGCGGCCGCCAACCGCTTGCCGGTGCTGCTTAAGGGGCCGACCGGCTGCGGTAAGACCCGTTTCGTCGAGCATATGGCCGAGCAGCTGGGGCGTCCGGTACATACCATCGCCTGTCACGACGACCTGACCGCCGCCGATCTGGTCGGCCGCCACCTGATCGGGGCCGAGGGCACCTACTGGCAGGACGGTCCGCTCACTCGGGCGGTGCGCGAGGGCGGTATCTGCTATCTCGACGAGGTGGTAGAGGCCCGCAAGGACACCACCGTGGTGCTGCATCCGCTGTCGGATCACCGCCGTATCCTGCCGATCGAACGCACCGGTGAACTGCTCCAGGCGCACCCCGATTTTATGCTGGTGATCTCCTACAACCCCGGTTATCAGAACCTGATGAAGGGGCTCAAGCCCAGCACTCGGCAGCGCTTCGTGGCGCTGAGCTTCGATTACCCCTCTCCCGAGCTTGAGGTGGTGATCGTCTGCCAGGAGTCGGGGCTCGACAAGCAGCGGGTGCAGCAGCTGGTTACCCTGGGCAACGACCTGCGTCGCCTCAAGGATCATGACCTGGAAGAGGCGGCCTCGACCCGCCTGCTGATCTATACCGCGCTGATGATCCGCTCCGGTTTACCCGCGATCGAGGCCTGTCAGGTCTGTCTGGCACAGCCCCTGACCGACGACAGCGAGACCCTGGCGGCCATCGATCGCCTGATTAAAGGTCACTTTTGAGGTGAATCAGCGTGAGCGCCTGGAGGGGGCGCCGCTCGCGTTGTCGGCCGTGGCGAAACCCCCGGTCGCGCGCTCACCGGCAAACATCGCCGTCTGGATCCTGATCTGGGCCGAAGTCACCGAGTTTGCGCTGTTCTTCCTGGCGTTTCTGGTCGCGCGCAGTCATAACCCGGAGCTGTTTGCCGAAGGCCCGACCAAGCTTAATACCTGGGCCGGGGTGGTCAATACTCTGCTGCTGATCAGCAGCAGTTACTGTGTGGCGCGCGCGATGGCAGCGATCAAAGCCGACCAGGTAAACCGCTGTCTGCGCTGGCTGGGTACCACCCTGGGCTGTGGTCTGGGGTACTGCGCCGTCAAAACCTGGGAGTACCACTGGAACCACGCCTCGGGACTGGATGCGCGCACCGATATTTTTTATAGCGTCTATTACTACCTGACCTTTAATCATCTGCTGCATGTGTTGCTGGGGATGTGTGCGATCGGCTGGGCAGCGCTGCGTACGTATTGGGGGCACTTTACCCCGGCCGAACACGAAGGGCTGGAGGGCGCCGCCTGCTACTGGCATATGATCGATCTGGTCTGGATTATCATCTTCCCACTGCTCTATGTGCTGAGATGACTCGATGGACGCTGAGGTGACCTATGGGCAATGCTAAGAAAACACTGCTGAGTGACAAACTCTTGCGGCGCGCCTGGATACTGCTAATCGGCCTGACGCTGACCTCGGCGCTGATCGCCGAATCGATCGACCCGACCGCCGGGGTGGTGATCGTCGTGTGTCTGGTGGTGGCGATCAAGGGGCAGCTGGTGGTCGACCGCCTGATGGGACTGCGTCAGGCCCCGCCGCTGATCCGCGGGCTGATGCTGGCCTATTTTTACGTCCTGCCAGTGCTGATCGCGCTGGGACTGATCTTTCCCGAACAGCTCAGGCGCCTGACGACGCTCTGAGGGGCGATGTGCCATAGGTCGGCGTTTTGTGGGTAGAACCGTAGGCTGGGATTGCATCCCAGCCTACCTCGCTGGGATTGTCAGGTTGAAGCCCTACAAAAAACCACTTCCCTCAGCTGAACTTCAATGCATAGCCGACGGCCTTCAGGTAGTCCTGTTCACGTTCGAGATTGGTCAGGGTGAGGGGGTGGTCGTCAAGCCAGCCCGGCGGGAAGCTCAGCTCGAGATGGTCGTCGTGATAATCGAGGCTGACCTCGGGCACCTGGTCGGGTTGGCGGCTCTGATTAAAAATGACGGCTAAGCGCAGCAGCATGCAGAGTGCCAGCAGTACCTGACGACGCTTGGGCCGGAACTGCTCCAGCTCCGGCAGCGGCAGCTTACGCCGGTGACCCCGGACCAGCAGCGCCAGCTGCAGCTGTTCACTCTGGCCGAAGCCCATCAGATCCGAATGCTGTATCAGGTAGGCGCCGTGTTTCTGGAACTGGCTGTGAGAGATCGACAGCCCCACCTCATGCAGACGTGCCGCCCAGCTGATCAGGCTGCGGTATTTGTCGGCGGAGAAGGGGGTCTGTTCCAGGCAGGCCAGGGCGGTGGCCTCCACTGCCCCGGCCTGTTCGGTCTCTATATGGTAGCGCTGCAGCAGCGCGTTAATGGTGCGTTCGCGGACATCCTCATGCTGGCGCCGGCCGACCATATCGTAGAGCAGTCCTTCGCGCAGGGCGCCGTCGGAGAAACTCAGGGTCTCTATCTTCAGGGATTCAAACACCGCGATCAGGATTGCCAGCCCGCCCGGCAGCAGCTGGGCGCGCTCGGACTTGAGGCCGTCAAACTGGATCTTGTCGATACTGCCGAACTCCAGCAGCCGCTGTTTGAGCTTGTTCAGGTTAAGCAGCGACAGGTGTTGGGGGCCGGTCGGATCCAATTGACAGAGTTCGAGCAGCGCCTTAGCGGTACCGGATGAGCCCAGTACATCGCTCCAGCCCTGCTTGAGGTATTTCTTGCGGATGCTCAGCAGCTCGACATGGGCGGCATTGATGGCGGCATTGAATCTCTTGGGGCTGAGCTGGCCATTGGTAAAGTAACGTTGGGTGTAAGAGACGCAGCCCATATGCAGGCTTTCTAGCTCCAGGGGGGCAAAGCGTTCGCCAATAATCAGTTCGGTACTGCCGCCCCCAATATCGATCACCAGGCGGCGATCGCCGTCATCGGCCTGCGAATGCGCCACGCCCAGATAGATCAGTCGCGCCTCTTCACGGCCGGAGATTACCTCCACCGAACAGCCGAGCAGGGCTTCTGCCGGCTCGATAAAGGCCATTCGGTTATAGGCCGCCCTCAGGCTGTTGGTACCCACCACTCGAATCTGCTCGCGCGGAATCCCGGCGATGCGCTGCGCAAAGCGCTCCAGGCAGGCCATGCCGCGCGCCATGGCGGCCTCCTCCAGTTGACGGGAGTCCAGGCCTGCGGCCAGCTGTACCTTCTCGCCGAGCCGGTCGATCGGCTGCAACTCGCCCTGATCCAGGCGCGCCACGATCAGATGAAAGCTGTTGGAGCCCAGATCGATCGCCGCATACTGGTTAGAGAGGCTGTCGTGATCGGTTCCCGGCAGGTTGTCGGTCATAAGGCTGGGCGTCTTGTCAGGAGTATCTGAGGTGTCGATAGCGGCCGTTTTGTGGGTAGCCGGTTTGAGGGCAGAGAGGGCAGAGAGAGGGTGCTCATGCATGCGGGATTCCATTCGCCTGATTGGCGGGCTTGGCAGGGGCGTCATGCGTGGCATGGCGGCGAGGATCTGGGGGGGGGTCATTGACCCTCCACTCGTGAGGGGTATCATCGCTGCTATAGCGCTGAAAAGCCAGTCCGGGGGTGCGCTGTTAGAAAAAGGGACGGACTTAGCCTCGTTAATCAGCCCCAGGGGCTGGTTAACGAGGCTAAGTCCGCTATGAGGCCGCGTTACATGCATGGAGTTAACCACCAGGTACTGCGCTGGATGGAGAAGAGGAGGGGCCCGCTGCTAATAAAACGCAGACCGGACCTCTCTTGGAGGTAAGGGGGTGGGCCCTGCACCGAAGTGCTGGGCCAACCCCTTATAAAACGCCACCGGCTTTATGAGCAAGCCGCGTTGCAGGGGTGGACACCCCTGCAACGCCAACAGGCTGTGGCGGAGTATCAACGGCGCTGGAACGCCTGGGTTAACTCAGGCGTATCGGCGTTACGCGGCGGCTAGGTTAATGGGTATGATCTCGTCCTTAGATCGAAAACGTTGCAGGGTACGTATTGTACCTGACCGATGTTACCGCCTGTGACCCCGTGGGTGCCGATCCTGTCCACAAGTCAACGGTGGATAGTCCGTAGCCACTTGGCGCGAACCTAAATAACTGTCCATCTGCCCGCAATGTGACCGCTGGGTTGTTGAGAGAGCTCCACTTGATGATCGCGCTGCTTGACAGTCCTTGAGACTTAGATACCTCAAGGCTTTGGGCGATCACGGCCTCACCATTAACTTTCGCTGACATTGTAATACGGTCGTCTTCATCTAAATTCGCACCGCCGAGAACGTCTGAGACGTCGGTTTTCTGTCTTGTACTGGCATTTACCAATATATAAATCTCGTAGACTGTGTCGTCGAAAAACTCTGTAAACGTTGATCCGTTGGATCCGTCTTTAACCGTGCCGGCTGTTAAATCGAAGATGACTACAACTGGTACGGGTGCATCAACTGTCACCAGGAAGTCGTCGGTAGGTATACTGGCATTACCAGCAGCGTCACTCTCGATAACGCTGAACGCGTGATCGCCATTAGTGAGCGCTTCAGTGCTGTAACTCCAGGTCGTGCCGTCGCCGGTCTCGGTAGCATCGCCGAGCTCAGAGTTCCCGTCAAAGACTGTGACGGTTGAGCCTGCTTCTTTGCTGCCGGTGATGACCAGGGTGTTATCGTCGGTGGTCGCGCCCGTGGTGACGGTGCCCGTATCATCATTGACGGCGGTCAGGTTGGCGATGGGTGGCGTCGTATCAACCAAATAGCCGGCATTGTCACCCACGCTGTCGTGCGTCAGTATCGCCAGGTTGCCTATCTCATCTGTCAAGATGGCACCGTTTAGACTGAGTGCGTTGCTTCCAATACTTATGCCGTTGGTATCGGTGTTACCGGCTGTTATGGCGTAAGCAAACACCACTGCTTTGCTGTCGTGGCCTGAGGCGTATAGGGCTTGTACCTCTTCGTTACCGATAGTCAGTGTTAGCTCGGGTGAGCCACCGCTAGTATCGACGAAAACTTTCTCACTCATAGTGACGGAAACTATCACTATATCTCCCACATTGAGTGTGTTGTTCCTTGAATTTATGCCGATAGTGATGGCGACACTGCTGACGGTGGGTGGCTGGGTATCACCCGTCACCACGAAGTCAGAGGTGGGGTTACTGGTGTTGCCGGCAGCATCGGTAGCTGTCACGTTGAAGGCGTGCTCAGTCCCATCAACAACAGTGGCCTCGTAACTCCAGGCAGTTCCATCAACGCTGGCCACACCGAGTTGGGTTGTCCCGTCGTAAACGATCACGCTAGCCCCACTTTCGTTCGTGCCGGTAAGCAGCAGTAACGTATCGTCGGTGGCGTCACCAGAAGTTAAGAAACCTCGGACAGAGCCTACATCATCCTCGGCCTTCGTGAAGGTGACGGTGGGAGGGGTATCATCCAGGTCCTCGATACTCAGACTAACTTCCTGCTCGCGGCTGTTGCCGGTGTCATCGGTCGCCACCAGGGTGAAGCTGTATATGGATTTGGTTTCATAATCCGGATTACCGATCAGGGTGACCTCGCCCGTAGTTTCATTAATGCTGAACGCGGAGATATCGCCGGTCTCGGGTTTAAGGATGTAGCTAAAGCCGGTGGTATCGGAGTCGTCGGCGAGGTCCGCCGTATCAGTGGCAACGGGGGTATACACCAGCTGGCCGGCACCGCTGTTCTCATTGATGGGGGTGGCCGTCGCGGTCTCGCCACCGGTGAAGGTGGGCGCAGTGTCATCCAGGTCGTTGATCGTCAGGCTGACGGCCTGCTCGCTGCTGTTGTCGTCCGTATCGGTCGCTACCACCGTGAAACTGTAGCTGGATTTAGTTTCATGATCCGGATCAGCGGTGAGGGTTACCGCGCCACCAACGATGCTGAACAGAGCAGCGTCGGTACCCGCTAGGCTGTAGATCAAGGCGCCGCTGGTATTGGAGTTGTCGTCGCTGTCCGCCGTATCGGTGGCAACCGCGGTGTAGACCACCTGGC
>JBLHND010000002.1:0-50157 GCA_047622605.1 Motiliproteus sp.
ATATTAAGAATGAAAACATTTAATTTTTTGAAAGGAAGTAAGGTGTCATTTAATTGACAGCGGTTTTAGGTGACCGTCTTAACCCGGAAGTTGGACGGACGTTGGGATAGTCATGCGCTTGATATAGAGCAGAGTAGGCTAAGATTCCAACAGAACAACCGCTCAATCCTGCTCAGAGAACGGTAAGGGGTTGGCTAGGCCGATCACTTCAGGATATTCTTAGAGGCAGTGACTAGGGGTTTTGGTCATAGTTCTGGCTCGCCTTATGCGCGGTTAGGAGCTAGTCGGGCAATCATTTGGAGCAGCATTGTGGCTAAAGGGTTACATGATCATCAGTTACGCAATCAGGGGCTGAGTAAATTCGGCAAAGACCTGACCCGTCGTGCCGGATCCTGCTGTGAACTGTGCGCCGCCGGCGGCGTTAAACTCAGTATTCATGAAGTTCCCCCAGTACCAGTCGATCCTGATTACGATTACTGCGCCTTCCTCTGTGAACACTGTATCGAGCAGCTTGATCACCCTAAAAGACGCGATCCTGACTATTGGTATTTCCTATCGAAAAAAGTCTGGCATGAGGTTCCAGCGATCCAGGTGCTAGCCGTATGGATGTGTCGTCAGCTCTCCAAGGATACGCCCTGGGCCGCAGAGCTGTTGGAACAACTGTATCTGTCTCCGGAGGTCGATGCCTGGCTGCTGCGACTCGAGAAATTGCGATGAGACCCTATCCCGAGTCGCTGTCGGTTGCTGAATTAGTGCATAAAGGGTTCTGGATCTTTGATCTGGACGGCACCCTGACGCTGCCGACGCATGACTTTGCCGCCATGCGTCGAGAGCTTGGAGTGCCGGTCGGGGCCGGCATCCTGGAACACCTGCAACAGCAGCCTGAGACCCTGAGGGCCAAATTAAATAGCCGCTTGATCGAGATCGAGATCGAGGTCGCCGAGCGTGCCGAACCTATGCCTGAGGCTCAGGCGCTAATCCATGCCCTGGTTGAACGGGGCGCTCAACTGGCTATTGTGACCCGTAATCGACGCGATTGTGTCGACATCGTCCTGCAGCGGCTGGATCTGCAGCACTGTTTCTTACCCGCCCAGATCATCGCCAGCGAATGCGCCGAGCCTAAACCCTCTCCGGCGGGTATCGAACGGTTAATCAGCAACTGGCAATGTGATCAGGATGCATGCGTGATGTTGGGGGACTATCTGTATGACCTGCAAGCCGGGCGTGCAGCCGGCATTAGCACGGTGCACCTTAACCCCCATGCAGGCCCTCGTTGGCCCGAACAGACTGACCTGGAACTGAGCAGTTTTGCACCGCTGCTTAGAGCACTGATCGACAGTCGCATGGCTTGAGGCGAGGATTGTCAATATTCCTGCCTGCGCTTGGGAATATCTCGTGGGTTTTGCTTTGGTTATGAGGGTTCGGCTAACAACGCGCTGTACTCACTTAGCACTCGCTTAGTTCGGGATCCAAAAAAGCGGTGCTAGATTCGGATTCAATAGAGTTACAACTAGGGTCTCTGGCGCGGGGGCGACTCACGACATCGCTTCGCTGACCAACGACGTAGCAGAGTTTATCTTAGATGGTTTACCGCCAGGGATATGCAGGCTCCGCGCAACGGATCAGGATGGTAGGTATGCAGAGGAAGAGGTCAGCGTTCCTGCATGGACGGCACTAGCTACGTCCCTGTAGCGCGGGCTTCAGCCTGACTCCTGATTCAGCGCTTTTTTTACCAGATCAGCCGTTGCGTCACCACCCTGGTTCTGAATAAAGCCTATCACTAGGGGCACGAACTTTACGATCATCTCTGGATCCAATCCGAGCTTGCTAAAACCCGCTGCCAGGCCTCCAAGACCGCCACTAGCTAAACCTGGGATCATACTGATTATGGAGCCCAGCAGGCCGTTGCCTTCTTGGGGTGCAGCATCCAACAGACTCTCGATCCCCGGGATAGACTCGGCCACTTTCGAAAAATCATTGGCGGAAAGCTTTTCCTTCACTAGGTTCAGAAGCAGACCTGCGCCTCCCTGAGCCTGCTCTTCGTTAACACCGACGGCGGTAACTAACTGCTGCACTAGTTCATTCATCACAGCGTCCTTTCTCTAGAATATTAATCAGGACTAACCCTGTCTGGCTAACGCTATCGTATTGGCCTAACTCTCCTGTTCTTCCATGGGCATCTCTACGGCATGCTCCTTGAGCAGGCTGATCACGTCACTTCTCTCGTCAGCAGAAGCGAATAAGGCGCTGGTGCCGACAACTTGGCCATTGCTAGCTTTCAGATTAAAATAAAATTTACCGTTTTTTGATTCCAGCATCTCATAACGGCTATCGATCTGGCTGTTCTTGCGTACCGATTCCACGCCGTTGACACAGCTCTTCCTGGAAGCATAGTTCTCGCTTTTCACCAGGGTCTTTCCTGAGCCGTCCATAAAGGCAAAGGTAAAGGGTTCTTTGGCCTGACTTTTCTTAACAATGATCTTCATGGTGGGTTTCCTTGTTCACCGATGTGTTTGGGGCGCGCTACCCACGCCTCGAAGCCGCAATCAGTGATCTGGACGGGCTCGGCGGCAGACACCGTTCGCAGCACTAATATTGACTATAGAGGAGCATTGCAGGATCTGCGGCGTCGCTGGCTGATTTTGATGCAAGGATCAGGTCGGCATGCTGAGGTTTGCTTCACAGGGCAGGCCTGGGCGTACAGGAAGCAAGAATGTGTAGATGCCTATCAGGATGTCATACATAGTTATAGGTTTGCGAAGCCGAGCCGAGCCTGTTTGCGGTCTGTTACGGCGCCGAAATAATCATTTCATCCTGGGCAATGATCACGTTGTCGGGTAGGGCCTGGGGGCTGTCCTGGTGACTACCCATTAGCCAGCAGTCCAGGCGATGGCTGATATGGGTGAGTACCATTTTTTTGGGTTGTAGTTGCCGATAGATATCAATAACACTATTGATATCGTTATGGTTTTTAGGAGGTATGGCACGCGGAGGTTCTGAGCAGTCGATAATCAGATAATCCAGCGTTTCTGGTGAACTGTTGCGGAGAAAGGCTGCCGTTTTAGCGGGCAAACCCAGGGTATCCGTTAAATAAGCGACTCTAAAGTCATCCGTTTCAAGCAGATACCCAAACGTCACTTTTGAGTGCTGCAAGGGGAGGGGGGTGATGCTGAAGTCTTCCCAGGTAACCGTCTCAAAGGGCACTAGAGGGCGCTGAAAAGCGAGCACTCCAGGATGTTTATAAAGGTCATCAGCACCGACAGGATCATCAGGACGGAACACCGGGATTTTTTCTGTTCGTTCTGACCAGCGTAAATGAAACAGCCCCTGAACATGATCCATATGAAAGTGCGTTAGCACTATCCTGTGGATATCATCAAACGCATAGCGCTCAGCTAAATCTGTTCTTCCAGCATCTATAAGGGTGATCCCTGAGGGTGTACGTATCGCCAGGCTGCAGGGCCTGCGCCGATGGGCCGGGGCTGCCAAGGCGCGTACGCAGGCTTTGCACGGGCAGCCCCAGACCGGTACCTGTCCGGCGTTGCCTGTGCCTGTGAACGTTATTTCAAACATTAATGCTCGCCGTCGTTTGTCGATCGATTAAGCGTGCCAAGGCGATCACTGAGGCATCCAGGTTACCGTTGTTACTGATGATATGGCATTGGCTGTTGAGGCCGTCTGTATAGTCTTTAGAGCGTAATATCCGCGCGTCTATCTCTTCACCGGATTCCCTGCTTCGCCGTATTAAGCGCGCCCTCAGGTGTGCTTCTTCGACGTCTATCAATACCGGAATAAGCTGTTCTGCATAGCGTTCGATGGCTTCTGGTAAATGCTCGCGCGACCCATTCACGATAACCGATTGCTCTGCCTTCAACCAGGCATCGACTTCGCAGCCAATACCGTAGTGATGCCCGTTTGCTTGCCAGCTTAACGAGAATAACCCCAGCGTTTTCCGTAGCACGAATTCGGTATCACTTAATTGAATATGATTTTCACCGCCCGATTGCCAGTTGCGAGTGATATAGCGGTGAGCAATCAGTAATCCTGCGCCTGGGCGCAATTGCTTACTCAGTGCTGAGATGAGGGAGTCCTTACCGCTACCGGAAGGCCCCATCAGGTAAATTATGTTGGCCATTTAGAATGCTCGTTGCCCATTTTTCCACACCTGTTCGATGTGGATATGGTCATTAGTCAGGGTGCTCCAGATCAGATCCGCCTTGCAACCCGGCTGGATACGTCCGCGATCGGTTAAACCGACAGCATCCGCAGGTTTATGGCTCACCAGTGCTATCGCCTTAGCCAGATCATAGGAATTCGATTCGAGGGCTGCGATTTTAAAGGCAGAATCCAATAAACTGGCCGGATAATAATCGCTGGACAGGATATCAAGTACGCCTTCTGATGCCAGTGCATGGGCGGCAATGTTACCTGAATGCGACCCTCCACGAACAACATTTGGTGCGCCCATCATCACCCCCATGCCTTTTTGATGCGCCGCCCTGGCCGCGTCGAGGGTGGTAGGGAACTCGGCAATGACCATCTGGTACTGGTGAGATTCATCGACATGCGCTTCAGTCGCATCGTCATGGCTGGCCAAGGGTATACCTAAGCGGTTGCAGGTGTCGCAAATCTGTTTGCGAAAGCGGTCACTATGCAAACGGCTGGAGTGGGTCTGGCGCTCTATAAAGGCTTGCATGTCTGCATTCGACAGCTGGTATTTTCCCTGATAATACTCACGGTATTTTTCCAGGCTGGCAAACTGGCGTTGCCCCGGTGAGTGATCCATCACCGATACCAGCTGCGCCGGCGTTCTTTCGATCAGGGTATTAAAGGTAGCCAGAGTATCCTGGTGACTGACTTCGCAACGAAGATGCAACAGGTGATCTGCGCGGCTGAGCTGTCGCTCGCGTGATTCGTTTAGCGCATCGACCATGCGGGTCAGGTTGTTCAGGCGTTCACTGCCCTGCACCACATCACCGATGGAGATGGCATCGAAGACGGTCGTGATCCCCGCGCTGATCATCTGGGCATCATGGACTTTAAAGGCCTGAATCGCAGGCCAGTTAACGCCGGGGCGAGGCGTAAAGTGCTTTTCCATATTATCAGTATGCAGCTCAACCATGCCCGGGGTGAGGAATCCACCCTGGCAATCGATCATGCCGGGCAGGGACACTCGTCCCTGGTCAATAGTCTTAATAACACCCTCTTCAACCCTTAGCGTGCCGGTAATGACTTCGTTGGCTAACACTATCTGTGCATTGGTTAAGATCACGTGACTATACCTCGGTTAAAAATTAACGGCAGCGGGTTCTGTTTCTTTGTTAACATCAAAAAAATGATCGGCCAGGATCTCTCTTACTTCCGGGTCATGGAAGATGCCGACGACGGCGGTCCCGCGCGCTAAGGCCTGTTGTATCAGGCTGATCACGACCAGGGAATTACGCTGGTCTAACGATGCGGTGGGCTCGTCGAGTAACAGGATCGGATAGTCGACGATAAAGCCACGGGCAATATTGACGCGCTGTTGTTCGCCACCCGAAAAGGTACTCGGTGGCAGAGCCCATAAGCGTTCCGGAATATTCAGCTGAGTCAGCAGTTCGATGGCCTGGGCGCGTGCCTTTGCTTCACCCACACCGCGTTCACGTAAGGGCTGCATGACAATATTAAGCGTCGACACTCGGGGAATAACCCGTAAGAACTGGCTGACATAGCCGAGGGTGTCTTTACGGATTTCCATCAGCAGGCGGTTATGAGCGGTCGCCAGATCGATCATCTCGTTGCGATGACAAATATTAATGGCACCCTGGCTCGGCAGATAATTAGCGTACAGGGTACGCAGGAGTGTGCTTTTCCCTGCACCGCTTTCGCCGTGTAATACCGTGCATTCGCCTGCGCGTACTCGCAGGTTTACATTGTTGAGCACCCTGAGCTGAGTGCCGCCCTGATTATGCAGACTGAAGGTCTTGTGCAGCCCCTGAACATTAATCATTGTCTTTAGTTGGGTTGCTTGGGTTGCTTGGGTTGCGAGTGGAGCGGCCGTCTGTGCAGTCATGTTAAGGGTCATCTGTGCTCTCCTGTCAGATTAAGGTGTCAGTACTGAAGAGACCAGCAGCTGGGTGTAGGGGTGTTGTGGATCGTCAAGAACTTGGTCGGTGAGGCCTGTTTCAACAATCTTACCGTGGCGCATCACGACCAGCCGCTGTGCCAGCAGGCGCGCGACGGCCAGATCGTGAGTCACGATCACCACGGCCAGGTTCAGATCCGTCACCAGGGTGCGTAACAGATCTAAAATACGTGCCTGTACCGAAACGTCCAGGCCACCCGTCGGCTCATCCATAAAGACCAGGCGTGGATGGGTGACCAGATTACGGGCGATCTGTAAGCGCTGCTGCATTCCTCCTGAGAAAGTGCTGGGTTTATCATCGATTCGGCTGACATCCAGCTCAACATCGGTCATCCAGCGCAACCCTTCTTTGCGGATATTGCCGTAGTGACGCTGGCCTACCGCCATCAGAGGTTCGCCGATGTTAGCGCCGGCCGAGACCCCCATGCGTAAACCATCACGGGCGTGCTGGTGGACGACACCCCATTCGGTGCGTAACAGGCGACGGCGTTCGGATTCGGGCAACTCATATAAATTAAGCCACTCATTGTTGGCATTTCGGTAGAGCACCTCGCCGGCGTTGGGGGCAAGCCTGGCGGATAAACTGGTGAGCAGGGTCGATTTACCGGAGCCGGATTCGCCGACGATACCGAGTACTTCACCGGGATAAAGGTCGAAGCTGATATCTTCGCAGCCTTTGCCAGGCGCATAGAGTTTTGATAGCTTGTTCACGCGCAACAGCGGTTCGTACGGCATTACTGAGTCTCCCTTGAACTATTAATGGAGGGCCTATTGATGGGACTATTGATGGGACTCTTAATGGAAGTGCTGATGGGCGCATCTACAGGCCCGCGTTCACGACAGAAATCGGTGTCGGAACAGATAAAACTGCGGGTGCCCAGATCATCCATGATGACTTCATCGAGGAAGCTCTGTTGGGAACCACAAATTTCGCAGGACTCATCCCATTGTTGGATCTCAAAGGGGTGATCTTCAAAGTCGAGGCTTTTCACATCGGTGAAGGGCGGAACCGCATAGATACGTTTTTCACGACCGGCACCAAAGAGTTGCAGGGCTGGCATCTGATCCATCTTGGGGTTGTCGAACTTAGGAATAGGCGATGGATCCATGATATAGCGGCCGTTAACCCTGACGGGATAGGCATAGGTGGTCGCGATATGGCCAAAGTGAGCGATATCCTCATACAGCTTTACATGCATCACGCCGTAATCTTCCAGGGCATGCATTTTTCGGGTTTCGACCTCACTGGGCTCAATAAAACGTAATGGCTCAGGGATAGGCACCTGATACACCAGGATCTGGTCTTCGCGCAGTGCCGTTTCGGGAATCCGGTGGCGTGTTTGTATTAAGGTGGCCTCACGGGTTTTCTCCGTGGTTGCTACGCCGGTCAGGTCTTTGAAAAAGGCCCTGATACTGACGGCGTTGGTGGTGTCGTCGGCACCCTGATCGATCACCTTGAGCACATCCTCCGGACCTATCACCGCAGCCGTAACCTGCATGCCGCCCGTTCCCCAGCCATAAGGCATAGGCATCTCGCGGCCACCAAAAGGCACCTGATAACCGGGAATAGCGACGGCCTTGAGCAAGGCGCGGCGGATCATGCGTTTAGTCTGTTCGTCGAGATAAGCGAAGTTGTAGCCATCGCGTAGGGTTGCAGCGCTCATTCGCCTTTCTCCTGAACTGCTGTGAATGGGTTTTCCTTACGCAGGCGTCTGAGTAATTCGAGTTCTGCTTGAAAATCAACGTAGTGGGGGAGCTTAAGGTGCGATACGAAGCCTGAGGCTTCGACGTTATCGCAATGTGACAGTACAAACTCTTCTTGTTGCGCGGGGGAGATCCGTTCCTCATCGTAGCGCTCAGCCTGCAGAGCCCGGTCGATCAGTGCCATTGACAGCGTCTTACGTTCGCTTTGGCCAAAGGCCAGGCCATAGCCACGGGTAAATTTAATATCACCCTCTTCGAGTTTACTGAAGCCATTGATCATCTCGCATTCGGTCACCTGGATAGTGCCTATATCGATACTGAAACCGAGCTCCTCCGGGGTGACAGCGACATCGACGTCACCGGTTCTGATCTCTCCGGCAAACGGATGGTTGCGGCCGTAACCGCGTTGGGTCGAATAGCCCAGCGCCAGCAGAAATCCCTCATCGCCGCGCACCAGGGACTGTAACCGCGCGCTGCGATCGCAGGGGTACGTGGGCGGATCCTGGGTCACATCGACAGGCGTGGAGTGGTCATCTGCTTCTTCGACCAACAGGCCTTCTCGTTCCAGCAATTCCAACACTCGGGCCAGCTGTTCGGGCTCTGGCTCGGGAGGCTCAGACTCAGACTCAGGCGCTGCATCAGCTGCGGCGGTAATGCCATCTTCGGCGAGCAGTTTGAAATCCAACAGGCGGTGAGTGTAATCAAAGGTAGACCCCAGCACCTGGCCTCCGGGCAGATCTTTAAAGGTGGCTGAGATGCGGCGTTCTACCTGCATCTGAGTGGTGTTAATCGCCTGGCTGGTATAAAAGCGGCTTAACGTCGTCCGGTAAGCGCGTAACAGAAAAATCGCTTCGACCAAATCCCCTGATGACTGCTTGATGGCCAGGGCGGCCAGCTCCCGGTCATAGATAGACCCTTCGGTCATCACCCGGTCGACAGCCAGCGCTAATTGTTCGCTAATTTGTTGCACTGACAAGGCCGCAATGGCGGTGTCTCCTCTGCGGCGTTTGGCTAGCAGTTGGTGCGCACGGGTGATGGCCTGTTCGCCACCCTTAACGGCTACATACATCTAAAGCACCTCGACCTGAGGGTTCTTGGAATACAGGCGAGCGTCTGCTCGGCTACAACGCTGCGGCACCGACAAGGCCGCAATGGCGGTGTCTCCTCTGCGGCGTTTGGCTAGCAGTTGGTGCGCACGGGTGATGGCCTGTTCGCCACCCTTAACGGCTACATACATCTAAAGCACCTCGACCTGAGTAGTTCTTGGAATACAGACGAGCGCCTGCTCGGCGACAAAAATAAGATCGATACCCAGGGGAAAGGCATCAGGGCGCTCTGTCAGGTAGTCGATCAGCACCGCATTAAGATCAGCGATACAGATCAACTTCTCGGTGGCAATACCGGGGCCCGATAGCCTGAGGGTCGTAGGTAGGGAGGTAGACGATTCGGTCGCAGAGGCTGCCGCTACGCTCGAGACCTGTAAGATCAGGGTGCAGCCAGTTTCTGGGTACTCACTCGAACCTATAGAAAATGCTGACATCGCCGTGATTTCGTCAGGGGAGGCGACCGCAAACAAGGCGTCGGCGGGCTCGTCGGTGATGGGCATCCCCGTATGGAAATGCAGGTTGCGTCTGATAGCAGCACTACTGAATTCCGGCGCTAGCCAGAGCGGGGTTTGTTTATCCAGTAAGGCCTGACAGATAGCGAAGGTGCTGCTGTACAGGCCCGCCAGGGCCTCGGGTGAGCTGAGGTTAACCATCGTACCCGGCTCGCTCATGGCTTTTAGCAGGCGCCTGAATGTTCGCTGGCTATCGGTGACAGGTTCAGCAAAACCTCGAATAATCGTTTGCGCATTCATCTTTAGTCTTCGCCTCGTACCAGGGTGAAAAAGTTAACTTTGGTGGCGCGGGTCTCTGCCGTTTTATGCTGCTGCTCCTCGAGCAACACCCCTTCCAGCGGTGCTATAACCTGCTGGCGAAGTAGGGGTCTGTGAGCCTCTGATTGGAGCAGCGCGTCGAGCTCGGCGGCACGGCGTGCGTGGGCTTTATTGCGACCTGCGATATAGCTGTAACCATAATGCCCCGCTTGCGAACGTACGACGCAACGGCAGAGCGTCATATCACCCAGATTAAACTCAGAACCTGTGCCGCCCATTCGGGCGCGGACTTGCGTGAGTCCCACTTCCGGCGCCCTGATCGTTTCAAACTCAGTACTATCGACATGGGTGGCGGATAAACGGGTCACTAATTCAGAGGATGATTTCGCCATTACTGACATCCAGTGTTGGCGATCCTCCTGCAGAGAGTTCACTGCCGTATCTCGCATTTTAAGGGCTGTCTGTTCCATAATTCAGGGTTCCAAGCTGTATTCAAAAATATCGCTACGGCTGATGCTGATGGAATACTCCATCAACTGCTGGTTGCTCTTTAATCGGTACTGCGAATGAATCTCCATCACGGGAATTCCCCGGCCAACACTCAGTTGCTGACACTCATCAAAGGTCGGCATACGAGCCCGTAATCGGGTCAGTCCTCGATCAGCATCGAACTGATAATGATCCTGTAAAAACTGATGCAACGAACCAGAGTTGTAATGTTGAAGCGTGCCAAGATTCACATTAAAGAGGTGGTGCTTAATAAGAGATACGGGGTTTTTGCCTATATAACGGCAGGTTTTGACAACGATGACTGGTACTTTTTCTGAATATTGTAAACGAGTCGCCAATACTGGATTAAGCATCTCCTCATAACAGCCAATCACCTCGGTTTCCAGTGCCAGGCCCTGCTTGGATAAGTTATAGGTAAAACAGGACTCGCTATGTAAAGAGTAATCTATGGGCGTCCGTACGACCTGATTGCCTAAGCCCTGAAAGCGCTTTATTAAGCCATCCTGTACCAATTCATCAACAGCACGCCTCAGCGTATGCCGATTAACATTGAAACGTTCGGCCAGCTTTTTTTCAGAAGGCAAGAGATCACCGGACGCGTAACTATCACGAATTTCGTCTCTTAACTGAGTAGCAATGTGTAAATAAACGGCCATAGTGATGTTGTCTATACAAATTTTAAGAATAAAAAAATTAAATAAAGGCTTTGCGTAGTTGCTGCGATATCAGATCAATTAGCGTCACACACACAATAATAATAATCATCACTGCGCAGGTTTGCTGAAACTGAAAGCCACGCAGGCTTTCCCACAGAATTACACCTATTCCGCCCGCGCCGACCATGCCGACAACCGTGGCTGAACGCACATTGGATTCAAAGCGGTACAATGAATAAGAGATCCATAACGGCAATACTTGGGGGATTACGCCATAAAGAATTTCTTCGAGTTTGTTTGCACCTGTGGCTCTGACGCCTTCGGCAGGGCGTGGGTCTATGGCCTCGACCGCTTCTGAAAACAGCTTAGCGAGTACACCCGTGGTATGGATAAATAAGGCCATCACGCCGGCAAAAGGACCCAGACCCACAGCCACCACGAAGAGCATGGCAAACACCATCTCGTTGATAGCGCGTGTGGCATCCATCAACCGACGCGTGGGCTGGTAGATCCACAGGGGTGCCAGGTTTTCCGCACTCATCAGGCTAAGAGGAATGGCGCAGAAGATCGACAGGACAGTGCCCCAGAGTGCAATGTGAACTGTGATAATCATCTCATCGATGTAGTAATCAACGTCTTTGAAATCAGGAGGAAAGAAGTCACTGCCAAACTCGAGCATGTTGCCTGCGTCATTAATAAGCAGCATGGGATTCATTTCAGCCAAGCCCCAACCCCAGCTCAGCATCAGGAGTAAGACTCCCCAGCTTAGAGTCGCCATCCAGTTATACGCAGGCTTAGGAACAGTGCGGATCGTCGATATTGTCATTAAGTCACCCGTACAAAAAAAAGAAGGCTAGACCAAGAGACTGACCGAAAATATAGATTACCGGTCAGCCTCCAGGGTAGTTAGGCTGCCTAGTTAGTAGCAGCGGCTGCCAGGGCGTCCATATGACGGTTCAGTTCAGCGAGCTGGTTATCGATTGCCTGTATTTGTAGTGCTTTTTCTTGCTTGTCCATATCGGAATCATTGACCAGCTTGATACGGTTTTTAAACAGGACTAACTGGCGGATCGGCAGCAGTTGATCATCGCTGGAGGCTTTAAACGGCGCCCATTGTAAAGACTTGAGAATCTCCAGCTCCGCAGTGTCGTTGGTCTTGCCGTAGCTCATAAAGAAGTCATATATTTTGCTTTTTGTTTCTTCAGGCAGATTTTTACGCCACACGATCGGATCCGCTGGGATGAGTGGAGATTTCCAGATGATTTTGACGTTATCCACCTTATCCGGAATAGTTTTCTCAAAACGTGCCAGACTTTCAGTATTGTTAGTGGCTATATCCACCTGTCCAGTCGCCACAGCCAGGAAATTAGATTCGTGACTAGCATTGGTCATGCGTTTGAAGGCTTTTTTAGGATCTACAGCGTTCTTGGCAAACACGTAATAGCTAGGCACTAAATAACCGGAGGTGGAGTTTGGATCACCGTTACCAAAGGCCAGTTCACTGCTGTATTTGAGCATGTCATCCACATTGTTGATCTTGTCGTTATTCTTATTGGCCAGTAACAGGCTCCAGTAGCCAGGGTTACCAGAAACATCGACAGTTTGAGCAAAGATCTGTCCACCGGCACGATCAACTGCTTCCAGTGCTGACTTATTGCCTAACCAGGCCGCATCAACTTTATCAAACCGCATCGCCTGAATAATTCCGGCATAGTCGGAGGCGAAGAAGGGTTTGATCTCTATGCCTATTTGCTCGGACATATCTTTAATAAAGGGCATCCAGACAGGTTTCAGATTCTGGGAAGATTCAGTCGAAATGATGCCGAAATTAAGGGTTTTCATCTCCTCTGCCTGCGCCAGGGTTACACCTGCCAAACTGGTCGTTAATGCCAGACCAGTCGCTAGTCTGGAAAATAGTTTTTTCAGCTTCATGGGTTGGGTTCTCAAGGATGGGGTTTAGTTAGGCTGGGCTTAGTTGATAGTTGGGCAGTAATGAATCTCTGTGCACAGCATCCTGCTGTTGCTGTTGAATGCCGTATAACCGGGTGAATTGAGCACTGCTAAGGTGCTTTATTCGGCCGTCAAAGAACAGTTCACCCTGACGCAGTGCGACCGCGCGCTGACAATATTTTTGCGCATAATCAACTTGATGTAGCGTAACTATGACGGTTGTTCCGTCTTCCTTATTGATTTTTTCGAGGATCTCCATGACCAGGCGAGACGATTCCGGATCCAGGGAGGCAATAGGTTCGTCGGCCAGAATAATCTCGGCTTGTTGCATCAGCGCCCTGGCGATAGCAACGCGCTGTTGCTGTCCGCCAGAGAGTTGAGACGCACGCTGTAGTGCAAAGTCACGTAAACCTACGCGGTCAAGTGCCTCTAAGGCCTGTTGCTTTTCTTCATCCGTAAACCAACCGAGTAAGCTGCGGTAGGTGGGCACACGGCTTAGGCCACCGATCAATACATTGGTTAATACGGACAGACGGCTGATCAGGTTGAATTGTTGAAAAATATTGCCGATGCGTGCCCGCGAAGCGCGTATGTCTTTATGTAGCTTGCCGTTTTTTTGAATGGGTGTGCCGAAAGCAGTGACTTCGGAGGGTGTTTTTTTGTCGGCTAATGCCAGGCCTGAGATGTGGCGCATCAATGTCGATTTACCCGACCCTGAGGGACCTATCAACGCCACCATATCCCCCTGGTCAATCGACAGGTCGATGCCTTTAAGGGCGTATTTGTTTTTAGAAAATGATTTCTTTACGCCTGTTATGGTAATCACCGGCATGGGGCTCTCCTCTGTTTTGTTAGAGGCAGATTAACGACGATATATGACAGAGCAGTTATATAGACATGTCAGAAATATTAATAATAAAAGACAGTTTTAATACCTGGTGTCAAAGAGGCAGGGTTGCAGGGTTGCAGGGTTGTTTTTACGCGCAGAGTAGCTTGAAAGGGGGTCGTCGTACTCAAAAAAACAGGTCAGGTCTTTCATTAAGCTTAATGAAAGACCTGACCCTATGATCTGGGTTTCTTTGTCGTCAGTGCACAAATAAAGCAGCCCGGGGGAGGCGGAACCTCGCTTGATTGCAAAAGCAGTAATTTAGGATTAACGGCTCGCGACACACTGGGACATAGCCTAATAAAATCCTTACCGATAAGCTAGTTTTTGAAAACCAGACCAACAGCATCCATCCCTTGCTGCCAAAAAGCGATTTCCATCCGTGTTGCGGTTCTGAATACGCTAATGAGTTCTCGGCCGCGCGGACTGTTCAGGTCAATACCGGCTAATAACAGATCGAGCTGTTCAGTGCCTTGCGCAGCGCCTTGCTGGAATTCATCACCCCCGTAGAGTGCAATCCAGCTCTCAAATGGATTGCCTTCACGGTGGGTGTTGTTATCTGCACAGAGGTTGCGCCCTATTTCTGCATATCCAATAGAACAGGGTGCCAGCGCCGCATATAAATCGACTATATCGCCCTGCAGGCCGGCATCGAGCACATAGCGTGTATAGGCAACCGTACCAAAATCTTCGTCTTCTGCTTCCAGGTCCGCTTCAGTCAGCCCCCAGTCAGCGCAATAACGTACATGGTGACCGATTTCAACATCCAGTAATGCATGTACGCTGGGAAGCGCTTTTCGCATATCGGCTAAGGTGCGTGCTTTGTAAATAGCAAGCGCATACGCCCGGGCATAGTGTTTAAGAAACAAAAAGTCTTGTTTCAGGTAATGCAGGAAACAGGGTTGGGCTAAGGTACCTTCTGCTAATTGCTGTACAAAGGCATGTTGGGTGTATGCATCCCAATCTTGACGGCATGCATTAATAAGATCCTGATGATTCATATGACGGCTCTGTTGATAAATAGAAGGCGCTTAAGGACCGCTTATTAAAATGTGGGAATATAATCCTGTGCTTTTGGCAACGTACTGATGACTTCCTGGGTATACATAAAACTTGCATAGTCGTCGTAACGCTTTAAATCAACTGCAGAGGGACGCAATGCAAAACGGGTCAGGGTCGCATTCCAGGCCAATTTATTAAGTTCGTTATCCAGGGTGTCCGGTGCATAGGCTGCAAAAATTTTCCAAGATTCCTGAGGGTGATTGATAATGTACATCGTCGCCTGTTCTAACGCTTTATTAAATGCCTGAATGGCGTCTTTATCATAGCTGTTGGCATTCGCAACAAAGACCAGTTCATCATAGGGCGGTACGCCGTGCTCTTCAGGGAAGAAAGATTTTGCCTTGATGCCTTCGAGTGCTAGTTGGTTTGCTTCAAAATTACGGTATCCTCCCCAGGTTGCATCGACCTTTTCAGAGGCAAGCGAAGTAGACAGAGCCCAGCCGATATTGATGATCTCAACATCTTCATAGTTAACCCCCTGGGTTTTCAGCATAGTGCTGATAGTCGCTTCTTCATTACCCGCAATGGAAATGCCAATCTTTTTTCCTTTCAGATCAGAGATATTGTTAATCTTGTTATTATCTAACACGGTTAAGGTATTGAGCGGCGTAGCGATTAGCGTCGCCGAGCGAATCAGTGGCAGCCCCGCAGCAACATCCATAATTAAACTAGGTTGATAAGAGACAGCCAGATCAACTTGATCTGCCGCGACCAATTTGGCAGGCGTGCTCGGATCTGTCGGTTCTTGAATGTCAACATCAAGGCCGTTGTCTTTAAAATAACCACGTTGCTTGGCAATCACCACGGGCCCGTGATTTGGGTTTACAAACCAATCCAGCATCAGGGTCAGTTTTTTTGTCTCAGCCTGTGCTGGAAGAGACAGCATAAGTGAAATTAAGACGCCGGTGCTTAATATTGTTTTCTTTTTCATTTTTTTTAATTTCCTTTTGATTTATATTTTTTAATAATGTTGTTTTTAATTAAGCATCCCAAGGGATGAACTTCTTTATCAACGTATCAACCACAAAATAAAGCGTAATGGATAACATAGATAAGATAAACACGGCGGCAAACATCTCATCGATCATCATGCGGGCATTGGCCTGTAGCATGAGGTATCCCAGGCCCTGGCTCGAGCCAACCCATTCACCCGCCACCGCCCCTATAGGTGCTATGACTACTGCCACACGAAGACCCGAAGCGAGGGTTGGCAAAGAGGCGGGGAACTGAATATGCCGCAGCATCTGCCATCGGGTCGCCCCCATCGTTTGTGCCAGATCAAGATAACCCGATGGAGTATTTCGTAACCCATCGTAGCAACAGGTAGTAATCGGAAAGAAGATAATCAATGCCGCCATCACTATTTTCGAGATGATCCCGTAGCCCAGCCAAAGCATCAGCACCGGTGCAAGCGCAAAGACAGGAATCGCCTGGCTGGCAATCAAAATAGGTAAAAGCCAGTGTTTAACGGGCTTAAAAAACAACATCTGCAACGCAAAAAACAACCCCATAGACAGCCCCAGAAACAGGCCCAGGATAATCTCTTGTGCGGTGACCATGCTGTGTTTCAGCAGAACATCATAGCGTAGTAACAGTCTTTCAAAGACCTCTAAGGGGGCGGGTAAAATAAATGAAGGCATCTCAAAAACCACGACCACCGCCTGCCACAAACCAAGAATAACTATGCAGCTTGTTATCAGACGAATAGTCGACTTTATCAGTATTTTTTGATGCCCTAGCTGACCAGGTAGCCTGTCAAGGGCGCTGCTCTCAGACATGGTCCTGCTCCAGACACGCCATAATGGATTGATGAAGTTGTGCACACTCCGGATCAAACTTACGTGGCGTTAAAGAGGCAGGCACATCGAGAGACTCGGCTGAACCGGGCTTTCCCTGAATAATGTAGATCTGATCAGCCAGGCGTATGGCTTCCTGTGGATCATGTGTAATCAAGACGACTGTTTTATCTTTGAGCAATTCACAAGCCAGATCCTGCAACCGGTAACGTGTTACCGCATCCACTGCAGAAAAGGGTTCATCCATTAATATAACTGACTTATTCTGCATCAGTGTTCTGGCCAGCGCGACACGTTGGCGCATACCGCCCGACAGTTGTTGAGGCAGGCTGTTGGCACTCTCTGCCAGGCCTACCTTTGCCAGCAATTTTAGGGCCTGTTGTTCTTGAGCAGGCCCTGGGCTATTACCGAATTTAGCACTTAAAGTGACGTTATCTAACACCGACAGCCAGGGCATTAACAGATCCTGCTGCGCCATATAAGCAATGTTGTTTTTCAGATCAGATTGAGGAGGTTCAGTCGTCAACTTTCCAGACCAACTAACGTGTTGATCAAGCAAACCAGCCAGATAACGTAGCAGTGATGTTTTTCCACAACCACTGCGGCCTAAAATACAGGTCCATTGTCCGGCAGGGATCCTCATATTAATGCCCTGTAATATGGGAGTCTTACTATCGATATAACGCAGGTAACCCGCACAGATATCTATTTGCAGCGCAGGATCTTTTGCTGAGGAAGATTGCAGGCTAACGGACATCTGTATGACCGGTAAAGAAATGGTTGACCGGGCCATGCCCTTGGCCAACCTGTAATTCATCGGCATGCGCAATCGCTTGGGTGATATAGTCTTTGCCTAGCTGAACAGCACTTGAAAGATCATTACCCTGCGCCAGATACGAGGCGATTGCCGAAGAAAGCGTACAGCCTGTCCCATGGGTGTTATGGGTATTGATACGGGTTGCATTAAACTGTTCTACATGATCAGAGAAGATAAGCAGATCGTTGCTGTTGTCAGCTTGCTGTAAATGACCACCTTTAAGCAGCACGGCATTAACGTTAAGCTTACGGAGTTTGTCGATCATCTCCTTCATACCCTGTTCATCTGTGGGCACCTCAGAATCGATCAACGCAGCGCCTTCGAGCAGATTAGGTGTGATTATATCAGCAAGGGGAAACAGTTCAGATTTTAGCGTATTGATGGCAGAGGCTTTCAGTAACAGGTCTCCAGCAATTGTGACCATAACCGGATCGACGACTAAAAATGCAGGTTGGTACTGTTGGATTTTTGCAGCCACTGTTTTTATTATGTCAGCGTCAGCCAGCATCCCCACCTTCACCGCGATCACATTCAGATCGCTAAAAACGGCATCAAGTTGCTTTTCTATATGTTCAAGAGGAATCGGAAAAATAGCAGACACCCCGAGGGTGTTTTGCGCCGTGATCGCCGTGATTGCCGAACAGGCGTAACCTCCCGTCGCTGAAATTGCTTTAATATCAGCTTGAATACCTGCTCCACCACCACTGTCTGAGCCGGCAATAGTCAGGACAATCGGAGTGGATAAGTGTTGAGGTGTCGATATTGCAGTAGGGTTTGACATTAAAGCTCCGAGAAAGGGAGCGCAAGAACGATATCAAGTCAACTATTTAAGATAGGTGTAGCAGCTAATCAAAAACATGGCAGATAGTTTCCTACGACAGTATTAACTGATTCAGGTTCAACGGGTCTCGCACTCTGCGCTCTCAGCCTCCTGGCCCCCCGACTATATTCGCGCCAATAGTATCAAGTTTTGTTGAAAGAGCAAGCGGTCCCTGTAACCGTGATGGATAAAATTATTTGCAACAAATTCATTGCTATAGGCTGAAAAAGCATTGTTTGATAGGAGGCACATTTCGCCACTAAATCCTACAAGTTTGTGACTGAATTAAGCTTACAGCTGGTAGATCCTGTTAATTATCTGCTGTTTTGGTGTAGCAATTTCTTGTGACTTTCTGCTGACATTTTCCTCCAAGCTCATGGAGTCGGCAGCTATACAGGGCCTGATAATTTTCCTTATCTCAATTAATATCAGATCAATTCGTCGTTAATCAACCAGGCGGTCTTCAGGTTCGATGGTTATGAGTGGATACTGAGGGGCAGAATAGATGACATCTGCTCTTCCTGTTCCCGACCTTCGAGCATTGGTCTCTATACGGTGACACCGGCGCGCCCCTTCAGAGGGTGCATCTCGCGCAGTGCCAGGACGGACTCCGTATCGACTGTACAGGCGTGTTAAACTGAAAATATTTCGGTAGGTAAAAGGCTATCGCTAAGCTAATGTCAGGATTGAAAAATCAGTGCTGATCGCAGCCAACTTTAAGGCTATGTACCAATCTGTTGTTGCGAGCAGTTGCCGAGGCTTTAGCCAAAAGATCGCCTGCAGGCAGTCAGTTGCAGGCTTCTGCAACAGCTGCACGCCCCATGCCCCTGTGGGCTGGTTTTTGTAGGAAATCAGGTAGTCTCTTGAAAGGCTTGAAACGGCAATAAAAGTATCAGAATGACACCCCAAACCCCTTCTAAGCCGATGAAATTCAGCCTGATAAAGGCCCGCAGGGTCGAGCCATTGGCCGTTGTCAGTTCCCGATAACAACGGCATACCTACATCCATGTAGGCAACGGCGAGACAGGCAGCTGAGGCAGACAAATCGGCAGGATAGCCGATTTGCACAACCGCAGGTTGCCCGGAGGGTGAGGCACAGGGATGTGCCGAGTGAATCCGAATCTGACTGCCTCAGGCTGGATTTCATAGCGCCGTAGGCGCGTACCCGCAGGGCGGTTTAGCAGGGGGGCGCTTTTGATGTACAAGGATGTTCGAATGCTGCGGTGCCATGGAAGGCAAGGAGCAGCCTTTGCTTCGCTTTCTTTGTCGCTACAAAGAAATGAAGCCGCCGGGGGGGGCGGAACCTCGCTTGATTACAAAGACAATAATTCAGAATTAACCTCTGCAACAACAGATTGGTACAGAGCCAACTTTAAGGGAGATACCGATGAAATTACGCCACCGGGCATTGATGTTGATCGGCATGCTGAGTGTTGCTCCGCTGGGCTATGCTCAGGCGGATGACGAGGCTACCAACGCTAGCCAAAACGCGACGACAACACTGCAAGAGGTTAAGAAAGAAACGCAAGATCTGCTGCAGAGCATCGGTTCCTATACGGCCGATCAAAAAACGGAGGCGGTCAACAAAGCCAAAGAGGGTCTCAATAATCTGGATAACCGGATCGATGCGCTCGAAGCCAACATCGAGAGGAACTGGGACCAGATGGATACGGCTGCGCGGCAAAAGGCGCGTGCGAGTCTCCAGGCATTACATAAGCAGAGAAATCAGGTCGCCGAGTGGTACGGGAGTCTCAAGAGTGGGACACAGGGCGCCTGGGGGCATCTGAAGCAAGGGTTTACAGATGCCTATAAGGATTTCAATGCTGCCTGGGAAGAATCTGACGCTGCAGTGGTCAAGTAAAACTGGCCATAGCATGCAGTGCGACGGCGCCTGTTTGTGGGTTGTTTTTGAGCCCATATCGGCGCAACCGCAGGCACGAAAACCAGGTGGTAGCCTCTAGGAATACTCAATTCTGGTTGTGGATTAGGGTCATAGGGAGATCCTTTAAATACTAAATTTTTCGACAAGCTGTTTAAGTTTGTTACTTACGGTCGCCAGATGATCACTCTGCTGGTGGGCTTGCGCCGTCTGCTGCGCGGCTTCTCGGGCGTGTTTTTGTATAGCGCCTATACCCTGCTGCACCAAGTTTGCCGCGCAGGCCTGCTCCTCGGTCGCTTGGGCGATCATCGTATTTAATCCCTGAATCTGATCGATCGCAGTGACTACCGGCTGCATCTGGCTGACCAGGTGCCGGGTGCTCTGTACCGATAATTCTGCCTGCTGCTGCTGCTGGTTCATCACTTGTACTGCCTGTGCCGAGGAGAGCCTGAGCCCCTCGATAATAGTGCGTATTTCCAGCGTGGAGGTTGCCGTGCGTTGGGCCAAAAGGCGCACCTCGTCGGCGACGACCGCAAAGCCTCGGCCGTGCTCACCGGCGCGGGCGGCTTCGATGGCGGCGTTGAGCGCCAGCAGGTTGGTCTGGTCGGCGATCGATACGATCACATTGAGCACGGTCTCGATATTTTGTGAATCCTGGTGCAGGCTGTTGATCGCCGTAACCCCTTCGCTGACCTCCTTGCTCAGGTTGCTGATTCGCTGCTCGAGTGTCCGCATCTGCGCGGTGCTAGCAGCGACACTCTGCTGCCCGCTGTTGGCCGCCTCCGAGGCGTCCAACGCATGGCAGGCGACTAGGCGGAAGGACTCCGCGAGCTGCGCGACCGCCTCATCGGCTTCCTTGGTGCGTTCACTCTGTAGCAGCGTGCCGTTGTGGATAGCACCCGCCACCTGATCGATATCGCGGCTGGCGTTGTCAACGGTCAGCACTTCTGCGCGGATCTCGGCGACCAGGCTGTTCATATAGACTTGCAGCTGGTTCGCCGATAGGCGCAGCTCGTTGAGTTCGGCATAGGGTGGTTTTTTCGCAAGCGATTGGGAAAAATCGCCTGAACTCAGATGCTCAAGATAGCGGCCGATCAGGCCCAGGGCGTGGATGGAACGCAGCTGTACTAGGGTCGAACTGATGCCGATTCCCAGTAATAGCAGTAGGAACAGGCTAACCAGGGTCACGACCTGCTCGGTGATCTGGGTCTTAACCTGATCCAGATAGCTGCGACCTCGCTCAAGGCGCAATTCCAGATCGGCCAGCAGGATGTTGACCCGTTCGGCCGCTGCCAGGCTCTCACGAATGCCCAGACTGGTGCGATCCACTTCATCTATATAGCGGCGGCTCAGACTGAGGAGCACGTTTTTGAGTTCGTCACCTATTTCGAACCGCTCCGGCTCGCTGTTGCCCATCATGAGTGCCAGGTCATCAACCTCTACGACCTTCCAAACGTCGAGTGCGGGAAGTTTTTGCAGCTGTTTCACCAGGGTCTGTAGCTGTTTGGAATAGCTGCTCAGGCTCTGATAGAGCGCGGGGGAGGGGGTCTGGAAATAGGCGCTTCGCAGCAGCGCACGTCTGCCCAACTGCAAGCCGGCCTGGTTGAGCAGGCGCTGATAGTGGCGGGCCTGCTCTGGCCGCTGCGCGCTGGCAGCTTGGGCATAGTCACCCAGTGACTCCAGGGTGTCGAGCATTTCCCGCTCATTGTGCAGCAACAGCCCCTGGATATTACCGGCCAGCTTGCCTGCGGCGCGCAGATCGGTATCCAGGCCCATCCGCAGAGATTCCAATGCCGGAAGAATTGGTGTCTGAAGAGGTTCGGGGAGCTGTTGCAGCGATTGGCTCAGGTCCTTACTGAGAAAGTTGTGAGCGGCCTGCAGGTCGGCGGCATTGCCACTGCGCAGGTAAGCATCGATCCGCTTACGGGTCTGCACCGAGACCTGTTCGGCGACCCTGAAATAATCCTGATTGAGTTCAAAGGGGGTCTGTAGGCGCTGCAGCCCCCAAAACAGGCTGCCGGCCACGCCCGCGATGGCGAGTAGCAGCAGGGCGGCATTTAATCGGGTCAGGGTGCTAATGCGCATGCAATATTCACATCTATCAATAATTTGTGACCAAATTACATAGAAATTATGACAAGACAGTGACAGCTAGGTGTCAGCGATATGTCAGCACAGACCGGAGTTGGTCATACAACTGTAACAAAGAGATGGTTGAATCTCTTTAGGCGTCAGCCTTCCAATATCCAATAGGAGCGATCCATTGATAAACCACGCGTTAGTCACAAGTCCCCGGAGTATTGTCGCTAACCCTGAGAAAGTACTGGATGCTGAGTTGGATCTTATCCTCAGCGAGCGGCGGCTTTGCCCCGTTTTTATGCCGATCGTCAATGGCCGTGAACGTAAGATTCTGGGCTATGAGGCGCTGATCCGCGGACCGGCCAATAGTGCGCTCTATTCACCGATCGAGCTGTTTAAAACGGCGCAACTGAGCGGCCGATTGCTGGAGTTGGAGCGGCTCTGTCGCGAGTTGTCGATACGAAGGTTTAAGCTGCTCGACCTGCAGGGCAAGTTGTTTCTGAATGTCTCCCCGGCGGCTCTGCTCGAAGTGGATTTTACCGGAGGTATGACGCTGCAGTTGATGCGAAAATTGGATTTTAATCCCGATCGGGTGGTTATCGAAATCACCGAGCAGTTTCCCATCGAAGACTACCAGCTGATGCGCGAAGCGACTCGCCACTACCGAGAGATGGGTTTCCAAGTGGCGCTGGATGATCTGGGCGCTGGCTATGCGGGGCTGCGCTCCTGGTCGGAGCTGCGGCCGCAGTATGTGAAGATCGACCGCCACTTTATCGAAGGTCTGGATCAGGATCGGGTCAAACTGGAATTTGTCCGCTCCATCTTGGATGTTGCGCGCTCGATTCAGTGTCAGGTGATCGCCGAGGGGGTCGAACGGCTCGAGGAGCATCTGCTGCTGAATCAGCTGGGGCTGGATCTGCAACAGGGTTATTATTTTGGCCGCCCGAACCCATTGCCGCCCAGGCAGCTGAGCGAACAGTTGTTTCGCTTCAGCCATAACGGTGCCGAGGTGGGCGCCCAAGCGCGACAGGAGCTAACCCGGATCACTCGAATAGGTCCTGCGATTGAGCCGCAGACCCCGATCACCACGGCCGCCGTAATCTTTGCTGAGCAGCCGCAAATACAGTCGCTAGCGGTCACCGCAGCGGGTCTGCCGTTGGGTCTGTTACATCGCCAAGACTGTCTGCACCTGCCGCTGTTCGGACTGGAAACGCAGGGGTGTAAGCCTGTTGCTGAGTTTATGGATACCCAACCACTGATTCTGGAGGCCTACACGCTGTTGAGCCAGATCAGCAACCAGATCAGCAACTGTGATTCTAGGAGCCAGCGCTCAGATTTTATCGTTATCCAGGACGGCCGCTATCTGGGCATAGGTTCGATCTTTGACCTGCTGAAACTGGTCACCGAACTGCAGCTCAAAAACGCCCGCCATGCGAGCCCTCTGACCCAGCTTCCCGGCAGAGTCCCTGCCAATGAGGAGCTGGCGCGGCGGCTGCAGCAGGGGCAAGCTTTTACCCTGGGGCTCGTCGATATCGATAATTTCAAAGCCTTTAATGACTGCTACGGCTACGATCGGGGGGATGAGATGATCCAGTTACTGGTGGACTGCCTCAGGACTCATCTGGACAGCCGTTACGATTTTATCGGCCACCTGGGCGGGGATGATTTCCTGCTCCTGTTCGGCAGCCGTAATTGGCGTGAGCGCACCGAGCAGTTACTGGCCGACTTCAGTCGGCGGGTGCCGTCGCTCTATGACGCTAAAGAGCAGCAGCAGGGAGGCATTGCGGGGCAGGATCGTAGCGGGCAGCCGCTGTTTTTTAGTATGGCGACCCTCTCCATCGGCGCGACCACTCACGACAGCGATGCCTGCCTTAGCCATCAGGATATGGCGAGTCTGGCCGCTAAGAGTATGCGCCTGGCAAAGTCGCAGCCGGGCAACAACCTGAGCATCGATAGCTCGCATCGGCCTGAGTCTTTAAGGGAGCGGGGTGCTTGCAAGGCACTGTCTTAGTGAGTGGTTGCTCGCCGCCTCTCCCTCACAGCGGCGTAACTTCCCCGTTAACTGTCCGCTATTGTTGGCCTGCCTGCTAGGGCACTCCCACCGGGAGTCCTGCATCCTTATCATGCCGTTGCAAGGCCTGCTTCGCGGTAAGCATCAGGGGGGCGCTGGGGTAAATCGATAAGCCACGGCGAAGCATGGCATAGCTTCGTTGATATTCTCCGGTCCTATACAGGGCGAAGGTCAGGCCCACGAGGAGATTAATATCCGGCGTCTGCTGCAAGGTTGTCTCTGCCAGGGGGATATAGTCTTTTAATATCTTGATATTCTTGGTCATGAGCCCGTACTGAACCAGTGTCTGCAGCCGCATGGCATTGGTCTTCTCAGTGTAATAAATATTGTGGGATGGGTAGTCGAGCACTCGAATATCTGTGGTTGGGTGGACAAGGTAGCTCAGCAGGATACGATTCGATATCAGGCTGTGAACAAAGAAGATCGTCGCCAACACGGGTAGCGAGATGCTCAACGCCAGCATCAGGGTGCGAATCATTTGACTCAGAGGAACTGTCCGGCGCTTGAACCGATGGCTGGCCACCAGGGCGATCAACACGATAAAGAGCAGCCAGTGCAGCTGAGAGATGTAGAAGGGCAGTTCGACCTGAGTATGCAGGGTGATAGGCAGTAACAGGACCAGATAAGCGCCGCCGCGTTGCCAGCCCAGGTTGGCGCATACTTTCAGGAAGGCCAGCCCCAGAACCAGAATACCACTGAGCGCTACCAGGCCGCCTTCGACTGCCCAGTATAGCAGTTCATTATGCGGGTGAGTGAGGCGGGTTATAAGGATCCCCGCATCCGGATGATCGGCCAGGTACTGGGCTTTCTTTGCGTGCCAGACCGACTCAAACTGGCCGAAGCCATGACCTAAAATAGGTTTTTCCAGGAACAGCTCCCAGCTGGAGGCGTAAATCATGATCCGCACGTCATCTCGAGCAGGGTCGGTGGAGGTTTGGGGTGCCTGGCTGAACTTCTTGAGTCCCGCCTGTATCCCCCCCGTTTGACTCCCCATCTGATAGCCGAGCCCAGTGCCTATCACCAGAGCCAGTAACAGCAAGGAGAACGCCCTGCCGCCGTTCTTGATCAGCTGGCGATGGCGTAGCCCTAGCATCAGTAGCACCCCCAGTACCGCAGCCAGCAGTCCGGCGCGTGAGCCAGAGGTGATGATGATCAGGCTGTTGAGTGTCATACTGCTGAGTACAAAAAATTTAACTAGCCAGTGGCGCTGACGATAGGAGGGCAGGGTCGTTAAGAACAGGCCTATCAACAACCCGGTAGCCAGGTAGCTGGCGGCTACGTTCTGTTGCTGAAAGATACCCCGTGGAACGCCCAGCGACTGGGACATCCAGTCGGGTGGAGAACTCAGCGCCAGCAGGTGAATCAGGCAATAGAGCGCCTGGATATAGGTAGAACCAAGCAGCAGGTAGAGCAGGTTATCTCGTTGCCTGCGGCTGAGCTCGAACTGGGCGCAGCTAAAGAGCAGCAGCATCCCTCCCCATAGGGACAGGTTGCGGAATAACCAGGACGTAGGTGCCGAGACGTTTCCTATTACGCCCACCAGGGTGGTCATGCCGAGGCAAAACAGGATCGCCGCTGTCATCTTGGGTAGCAACAACACCCGGCTGTAGCTAAATTTGAGCAGACCTAGTGCGATTAGAAATGAGGCGGCAATCCAGACCGTGTTGTTGAACGGTAGAAACAGCCCTTCGCTACCGAGGTTATCCTGATAATAAAGCGGAGCGGCCAGAAACAGCAGTCCCAAAAGGGTAAAGAAAGCGCGGTTGAAGCGTTGTTTTGGAAGGGAATCTGCTAAGCTGTCCATTATCCTGAGTCCTTGTAGATAAGGCGATGATGATAACGGATTTCAGGTGCAGAACCTAGGCAGGCAGGACCCGGAACTGGGATGGTCAGGCTTGGATTCAACGAATAAGTGCATAAATTAATTGAGAGAGTATTCATGACAAATCGGTTGAAAGGGTTGAGATGGGGGGCGCGGGATATCTTGGTTGGGTTGTTACTGCTCGCGGCTCAAGGGGTTACAGCGGCAGAGGATACTCTCGGGGCCAGTGATCTTGAGCGGGTCGTGCGTTATCCCAATGCGTGGATCGTAGGCTACAGTCACGCCAGCACTCCGGATTACCGTTTAGCGACCGGCAGTATGAGGAAAGTTAATGGCGTGGTTTCTCCGGAGTCTGAGCGGCAACTCGCCGGTAGATTGACTCGTATCACCTATCGGCTACCCAATGGCCACAGCAGCGATGATGCCTATACTTATTTTAAGCGCCAGTTTGATAGCCTCGCGCCCGAGGTGTTATTTAGCTGTAAAGGCCGAGGCTGTGGTGACAGCAGCCTGTGGGCTAACTCTCAGTTCGGCATCTCCGAACTCTATGGCATCGATCGGGAACAACATTACCTGGCGTTAAAACTACCCGCCAGTGGTGCTGAGCCTGCCAGCTATTTGGTGTTTTATACCGTCAAGCGAGGGACGAACAGAGTCTACGCCCAGCTTGATCTGATCGAACCCCAACGCTCAGAATCCTGGAGCACCGCAGATGTTATTGCGACCTTGGTACAGGGAGCGCGGGTCTTTCGTCAACCGGGACAGTTGACGCTGACACCGACGGAGATGGAGGCATTGCGGCAACGGATGCTAGATCAGCCCACCTTAGAGTTAATCTTGGTCGGTCATAGCGATCAGGGTCGGACCCAGGAGCAGCAACGAACCGTCGCCTTACAACTGGCCGAAACTTTCAGGCAGCAACTGGTCTCTCAGGGGTTGGATGAAACGAGGCTGGGTGTTTATGGGGTCGGGTCTTTGGCGCCCGCCTATGACCTGGCCGTCCCCAAGCAGCGGGTGGAGTTGCTCCTGCGCACGCGTTAAGCACCTTACCTGACTGCGATGCGCGTTGGGTCTTGGTGAGAGTACGTTTAAACATCAGAGACTAGGAACCGCTATGCCTCATATCATTGTTGAGTATGCTCAAAATCTTGATGCCAGCCTGGATCTAAAGGTGCTGATCAGGGCCGTTCACGAAGGTGCCTTACGCGCCGATCTGTTTGAACCTGAGGCGATTAAAGTCCGGGCGATCGCCTACCCTCATTACCTGGTGGCCGGTGAGGTGCAGGATTTCATCCACCTGCGCATCCAGATTCTGTCGGGGCGCAGTGAACAGCAGAAACAACACCTGAGCCGATGTCTGTTTGAAAGTGCAGACGCCGTGGCGGCTGCGGTTTCCAGTCTAACTGTCGAGGTGGTCGATATGGACAGGCATAGCTATGTGAAGCGGTAGGCTGGGATGCAATCCCAGCTATCATTGGTCTATGCGAACCTGCACAGATGCAGGGGTGCCCGGAGGGGGGCTGAAGTGTTGCTGGGATTTCATCCCAGCCTACGGTCCTTCGTCAGGCTAAAGCCTGACCCACAAAAGCCCCCCTGTCGCTCAGTCGAGCGATGCTCCCAGCATCGGAATAACAGAGACGGCCAGGATTAACGCCATGCCAACGTTAAAGTACCGTTGTTGGCGGTCGTTTTTCAGCAGTCGCTGTAACTGACTGCCCGCCCATAACCAGCAGCCGACGCAGGCCAGACCCACCAGCATAAAAGTGGCCGCAATCATCAAGACCTGAGGCAACAGCGCCAGGTCTGGCACGGTAAAAGCGGAGATGGCTCCGATACTCATGACCCAGGCCTTGGGATTGACCCACTGGAACAGGGCACCCTGGATAAAGGTCAGGGGCCTGGCCGCCGCTCGGGTTTCACCCGATACCCGGGTCAGCGCAATCTTGGCCGCCAGGTACAGCAGGTAGGACGCACCGATAAACTTCATCAGCGTGTAGGCCAGCGGCCACTGAGTAAAGACGCGCTCCATCCCTAGGCCGATTAAGAACATCATTATCGCAACCCCGGAGCAGATGCCCAGCCAATGGGGTATGGAGCGCTGCACGCCAAAGTTTAGACCCGAAGAGAGGATCATTAGATTGTTGGGACCAGGTGTGCCTGTGGATGCCAGAGCAAACAGCAGCAGGCTAAGGTTAACGCTCATTGTTGCGGCCCTCGTCTTTGTCCTCAGTTCTTCCCTCAGTTCTTCCCTCAGTTCTTCCCTCAGTTCTTCCCTCAGTTCTGCCAGCCGTGCTGACAGCCGACTGCCAAAAAGGTTTGTTGGCTTCACGTAGGGCCTGCGTCCGAGACAGTCCGATATCTGCCAGCTGTTCCGGACTCAGATCTTTCAAGTGTGTTCGCGTCAGATGATTACGCCTCCAGACCGCAATCACCGCAAACAGGGCAATGAAAGGAACGCCGGTTGTTTGATGCAGGGTGGTCTGGAAGGTGGCCATCTCGTGTTCTCTCTCTCTCTTTGTGGGTGAGCAGATAGAATAGAGCTGTTTTTTGTTGCGGTACAGATTCAGGCATCAGAAATATTGACCAGCACAGATATAAGAAGTACCGTTCTGTGACGCTGCCGAATACCTAAACTGTGATGGTTCCGCTTTGGAGACACTGATGGAAAATCTGCTCTATAACCAGCTCGCCGACCAGCTGACGACCCATATACGCACCGGGGTTTATAAGATCGGGGAACGCTTGCCCTCGATCCGAGCCCTGGCCAAACGTGAGCAGGTCAGCATTGCCACGGTCAATTCCGCCTATGCCCAGCTGGAAGACCGGGGCTGGGTGGAAGCCCGTCCCAAGTCTGGTTACTTTGTCCGTCGTGCCTCCCAGGACCCGATCGCCCCGCCCAATGCCTATCCCTTAAAACCCCGCCCCCGACCAGTCTCGACGACCGAGCTGGCCATGGAAGTGCAGCGTGGCTCGGCGCTGACCCGTGGTGCCAGCTTTAGCACGGCAGTCCCCGACCTCGGCTTTCCGATCAATGGCATCTTGCAGCGCACCTTTACCCGCTTGTCACGTACCGGTAGTTCTTTCGGCCAGGGCTACGACTCGCCCGAAGGACTGTTCGCCCTGCGCCAGCAGATTGCCCGTCGGGCCATAGACGCCGGCATTCACATCTCGCCGGATGCCCTGATAACGACTATGGGTGCACAGAATTCGATCGCCCTGGCTCTGCGCGCCCTGACCCTGCCCGGCGATACCATCGCCGTAGAGTCGCCTTGCTACTATGGGCTGTTGCAGATGATCGAGAGTTTTGGCCTCAAGGCGATCGAGATTCCCTGTGACCCCCAGACCGGCCTCAGCGTCGATGCCCTGAAGTTGGCCTTGCAGCAGTGGCCGATCAAGACCATCCTGAGCATTTCCAATTTCTCAAATCCGCTCGGCTGCAGCATCCCCGATGCTAATAAGAAGGCCATTATCGAGCTGCTACAGCAGTACGATATCTGCCTGATCGAAGATGATGTCTATGGCGATATCAACTTTGGTGAGCGACGCCCCAAGACCTTTAAGGCGTTCGATGAGGACGGGCGAGTACTCTGGTGTTCTTCGGTCTCCAAGACCCTGGATCCGCAGCTGCGGGTGGGTTGGATCGCACCAGGGCGCTATTATGAGAAGCTGTTGCAGCAGAAATTTGTCAACTGCATCGCCTCGCCGACCCTGCCGCAGAGTGTCACCGCCGACGTGATGGAACAGGGTCAGTTTGATCGCCACCTGCGCCAGGCGCGTCTGGCCTATCAGCAGCGCTGCGCTCATATGCTGGTGCTGGCCCGGGACTATTTTCCGGCCGAGACTCGCGCCAGTTCACCTCAGGGAGGGCTTGTGGTGTGGTTTGAAATGCCGAAGCATATCGATGCCACCCAGCTGTACCTGCGGTGTCGGGAAGCCGATGTGCGGCTGGCACCAGGCGAGCTGTTCTCGGCCTCGGGCCTGTACCAGCACTGTTTTCGACTGAACTTCGCCAAACCCTGGACGGCAGAGCGCGAAGAGGCGATCGCCCTGATCGGCCGGCAGCTTAAGGCGATGTTTTAGATTTAATGGGGACAGATTTATTTATAAATAAATAAATCTGTCCCCATTTCTGTCCCATTTCTTAATAATCCTTGATGGTCAAGGCGATGCGTTTACGGCCCGGGTCTATCTCCAGGACCCGCACCTTGACCAGATCACCGGGCTTAACCACCTCATGCGGATCCTGGATGTAACGGTTGGCGAGTTGGGAGATATGCACCAGTCCGTCCTGATGCACGCCTATATCGACAAAGGCACCAAAGTTGGTGACGTTGGTCACAATCCCCTGCAGTTGCATATCGGGTTTAAGGTCGCTGATGCGTTCTATCCCTTCTGCGAAGTGGACCGATACGAATTCAGGGCGGGGATCGCGGCCCGGTTTTTCCAGTTCGCTGAGGATATCCCTGATGGTGGGGATCCCGAAGTGCGCATTGGTATAGTCGCCGGGATCGAGCCCTCGCAGCGTTGCCGTATCGCCCAGCAGGGAGGCAATGCTGCGTTTGAGACGGGCTGCCATTTCTACCACCAGCGGATAGGCCTCGGGATGTACGGCGGAGCTGTCCAGGGGTTGGCGGGCATCGCTGATTCTCAGAAAACCGGCGGCCTGTTCAAAGGCCTTAGGACCCAGGCGGGCCACTTTCTTCAGTGCGGCGCGGCTCTCGAAGGGGCCCTCCTGATCGCGGTGGGCGACGATATTGGTCGCCAGGGTCGGGGTGATGCCGGAGACATACTGCAACAGGGTAGCCGATGCGCTGTTGAGATCGACCCCGACGGCGTTGACACAGTCTTCCACGATCGCCTTGAGGTGGGCGGCTAACTGGGTCTGGTTAACATCGTGCTGATATTGACCCACGCCGATCGCCTTGGGATCGATCTTGACCAGTTCAGACAGCGGATCCTGCAGGCGCCGGGCAATAGAGACGGCGCCGCGTATCGAGACATCCAGAGTTGGGAATTCCAGGGCTGCGAGTTCGGAGGCTGAATACACAGAGGCGCCGGCCTCACTGACCATGATCTTGGTGAGGGTCTTGAGGTCGGAATCGCCCAGGAGTTCGCTTACCAGCTGTTCGGTTTCACGCGATGCCGTGCCGTTGCCGATCGCGATCAGCTCGATGCGATGCCGCACACAGAGCTGTTTTAGGCTGATCAGGGCCTCATTCCAGCGTTGCTGGGGTTGGTGCGGATAGATGACCGCCTGGTCCAGATATTTTCCGGTGGCATCGACGGCGGCGATCTTGACCCCATTACGAAATCCAGGATCCAATGCCAGCGTGGCCTTATGACCTGCCGGTGCCGCCAACAATAACTGCTTTAGGTTGATGCCGAACACCCGAATCGCCTCGGCTTCGGCCTGATCACGCAGCTGGCTGAGTAGCGCTTTTTGCAGCTGTGGCTGGATCTTCTTCAGCCAACCCTGATCACGCTCGTGTCGCAACCAGTCCGCACAGGGACCCCGGGGCGGCAGGCCCAGCGCTTGCTGGATCTGCCGTTCGGGGCGATCATCTCCGGGGCTGAGGGTCAGCTTGGCGCGCAGGAAGCCTTCGCCACAACCCCGCAAGATCGCCAGCCCGCGGTGCGACGGGATGCGCCTGAGGGGTTCCTGATAGTCGAAGTAATCCCGAAACTTGGCGCCTGCTTCGGCCTGGTTTTTGACCAGGCTGACCTCCAGTATGCCCTCCTTCCAGAGCAGGTTGCGCAGCTGCAGCGGCAGGGTCGAATGCTCGCCCATACGGGCATGCACTATGGCGGCGGCACCTTCCAGTACGCTGTCGACGGTATCGAAACCCGCCTTCGGATTCAGGTGTCTGGCGGCCAGTGCCTGCGGGCCCGCGGCGTTACTCTTTAGCAGTGCATCCACCAGCGGCTCAAGCCCGGCGTCCCGGGCCAGCTGGGCGCGGGTCTGACGCTGGCTCTTGTAAGGCAGATAAAGCGCTTCGAGCTCCTGTTTGCTGGTTACTGCCACCAGCCGCTGGCGCAGGTCGGTGCTGAGCTTACCTTGCTGCTCGATCGTCTCGAGAATGGTCTGACGGCGTTGATCCAGCTGGCGTTGGTAGCCGAGCTGCTGCTCCAGCTGGCGCAGCTGGGTATCGTCGAGTCCCAGGGTCTGCTCTTTGCGGTAGCGGGCGATAAAAGGCACGCTGGCACCCTCATCGAACAGGGTGATAAAAGCTCTGACCTGAGCGGGCTGGAGCTGCAGTTGACGGGCAAGCTGTTCGGCAATCATAGAAGTAGAACTCTGGCTAGGTGCAAAATAGGCTGAATAGAGACGTTTGTTGGACTGGACCAGAGATATAAGCACCTCCAGCTGCGATCGGCTGAGCGCTGTTGAGCCAAACCTTACCCCAATCACCTTAAAAATCAACGTATCTTAATCCAGATACTACAAGCGTCACTGTCGTTACTGGGGGACCGCCAAGGGTGAAAACGTCAGGGTTCAGGGTTCAGGGAGCGGTTTCGTTTTACGGCCGCCGCTGCCTTAGTGGGTTAACGGAGAGCGTGACAGTGGAGGCGTGATCGGTTTTCAAAATAAATTTCTCCGATACTTGCCTGGAAAACGACGGATGATTTGGGACCTTGCTCCTGTTAACCGGAACAAAGCCCTGAAGGCTCGGGTAGTTTATCCTGCCGATTTTAGATTACAATGAGTTTTCATATATTTAGGCGTGACAATTAATTGCTATTTTCATGTTAGAAAAGGAGAGGGCCTAGGTGATTAAAAATTTGGATATTGAGCTGCTAAGAACATTTATTCATGTTGCTAAAAACCGAAGTTTCACAGAAACTGCAAAAACACTTCATAAGACACAGTCTGCGGTGAGTATGCAGATAAAACGTCTCGAGGAATCAATGGGCTGCAAGTTGTTTCTAAGAGATAAAAAGTCAGTAGAACTTACTGCTGATGGCTGTTTTTTCCTAAGTTCGGCAAATCGAGTTGTCAATTTGAACGACAAGTTGCTGTTAGATTTTGAGAAATCAGAACGTAGTGAAACGATAAGAATAGGTTTTCCTGATGATTATGCCACCCTATTTTTACCGGAAATATTGTCATTGTATTCTGGTGTTTTTCCTGAAACAAACCTTGAGGTCATAAGTGATACTAGTAGAAGTTTAATTTATGAGTTGGAAAAAGGAAATCTGGATATTGTCGTTAGTATTGATTTTAATAGTGGTTATGGCCAGGTGATTAGAAAAGAAAAGTTGCACTGGGTCGCTTCAAAGGACTATGTTCTAACAGATGATCTATCCATACCTTTGGCATTGTTTCCTGAAGATTGCATTATCAGAAAAGCTGCACTTGAGAGAATTCAAGGTTCAGAAGTTAGCTGGCATTTGACTTTTTCTGGCAAGAATATCTCGACTATTCATTCACTAGTACTCCAGGGTTTAGCCATTAGCGTGCTCGGTGAAAGCATGATGCCAAAGGGCTGTAAAATATTAGATGCTAGGCAGGGGTTCCCATCGTTGCCCAGCCTCATACTCTCAATAAATAAGTGTGATAACCCAACACCGTCGGTGACTCAGTTGTACAAATATATCAGAGAGGTAATTAGCGATAAAAAAATCCCCCACATATCCAGGTTCGAATAAACGGAAACGATATTTTTAAAGGTACCTGCTGATCTCTTTTGATAGCTATAGGGGTGAAATATCAGATTTAATCTTAGTGACAACCTCACCTGGCGACGTCATTAGTACTATATCAAGGCTGTGGTCAACACTGTAGTGATCCTGGTCTGACCGATTGTGGAGGGCGTTGTTAGTAAGCACTCCGTCAGTTGTTTGTAATACTAAACCACCGTCCTCGACGACACGTCAATCCAATGAATGATTCTTTGTCCGTAGCCCTAATGCTGAGGAATGGAACGCCGACAAATGAGGCTAACAGTAAAATGACTAGATATCGGCGAAAGTATTCCATAATAGGATCCTATTGGTAACTATTCAGTACATTTATCGAATTTAAACTATGGAGTCTTAGTTCCAAGAGACTCTTTCCACAAAAAAAACTCCATAATTAATCACATAGCAACAACCAATGTGCTGGATAGTTACTCCTATTGCAGAGTTTAAGTGAGGGTTTGAGCTTGGAGTTTTTCGAAGCGATCGCTATAGGATACCGCCACTGCGATAACGCTTAAGAGCGCTGCAGTCAGCCACATGAATTGATAATCACCCATAGTGGTCCTGATAATCCCCCCTGACAGGGCCATGGCGCCAGCGCCCAGTTGATGGAAGGCATTGATCCACGCAAAGACTGAGGGTCCGCTGTCTCCGAAGACTTTGTTACACAGGGTAATGACCGGTGGAACAGTCGCCACGTCGAGAATGCCGAACAAAATACCAAAGATCAGCATTTTGGCATCGAAATCACTGATGATAATCAGGGGTAGCCATAATAAAGTCGCCGCCCGTGCCAGAAAAACGCTGGCCAAGATCAATCGAGGACTGATACGGTCAGTTAGCCAGCCGGAAAAGACAGTGCCAGCGACATTAAAAATACCCACTAAGAACAGCACGCTCGATGCCTTGACCGAAGATATACCAGCATCTGAGCATGCCAGAATAAAGTGCGACCACAACAATCCATTCGTGGTTGCACCACAGATCATAAAAATGATGGCTAGTACCCAGAAGGCCCGGCTTTTAATAACGGCCAGGAGCACCCTGGTAGCCTCGAAAACCTGGTTTCTTGGCTTTCCTGTGGACGCCCATGTAGGCAATTCACCTGCGTGCTTAGGGAAAATCATCAGGTTTAATACGATGGCAACCAGGGCAATTAAGGAGCTGCCGAGAAGCGGGGCATGCCAGCCATAAAGAACCAGGATACTCGCCCAAAACGGCAGTAGTGCAAATTGGCCAACGACGGCTGATGCAGTCAGAATCCCGGCAACCAATCCCTGTTTCTCAATTGGAAACCAGTTTCTTGCCACATAGGCGCCGTAAGCCATAGTCAAAGATCCCGTGCCCAGACCCACCAACAAACCCCAGGAGAGGTTAAACACGAGTATGTTTTGGCTTAATATAAGCAGGTTTCCAATAATCATAAGCAGGAGTGCGCAGGTCGTTACTGTGCGCACCCCATATTTCTTCATGGCTTGAATCGCAAAGGGTGCCGTGAGTCCATACAGCAACATATTGATCGACACCCCGATACCAATTTCTGAGGTCGACCAACCAAATTTTGTTACTAAGGTGGCGGTCAAAAGGCCAGCCAGAGTGGTAAATGATCCCGAAGCCATAATGGTAAACGCCGTAACAAAAAGTACAGCCCGGTTTTTCGTAAATCTCTGTTTTGGTGTGTCGTATGTAGGCAGCACCTCTAAGACCCTGCTACCGTTAAAGCAGCATAGGCATTCTCTTTGTAAGGGTCAGTCACCGCAGGGCTGGCAACAAAAATATATTTAAATAGTTTGTTTAGTAAACATGAAATCATCGTGAACATACCTTTTCTAAGAAAGCTGTTGTTTTTTAAGCTGTCAGTAAATTATTATGACCAATAACCGAAGCCTTCCAGCCTCCCAGGAAGCAATATTATTTATGACACTTATTTTTCTCACCGTCATTTTTTGGTGGCAGCGGTAATATAGATTAAAAGATCTAGGTTGTTAAACGATATCTATGAATGACATAGATAAGCAATATTGATAGATGCGCAGAGGGATACCAATACAGCAAGGGTCTGGGAAACCCCAGATGGCTGTTGAGTTTGTAACTATGCTGCGAGACGGCCAGTGCCTTGGCCTGCCACCCGCAAACGCAGTACCGGACGTTCATCGATAACGATATGTATCAATATTATTGATAGGTTGTCACACCCTGAGCATCCTACGTTACGCGGGCGCTCAACGAGCTTTGGCCGCCCGCTAAGGCTGATCTACCTGCTTTGGAGCTATGCACCGGCACTATTTTCGCGCTTGGCGCTGAAATGCATCATGAAGGGCTACCTGCTCGGTTGACTATTGCACCGATTGTTTTGGCAAACCAGATCAATAGTGCTGGTTACTTGAGGCGTGACTCCATTGCTCTCGATGGTATTTAGGCTCAAATATGACTGTCAAAAGGACTTTAGCTACGAACTTGCACGATCTTACAATACATATTTATTTGTCACCGATATTATCTGATTGAGCAACTTACTGAGTCGCTCTCCACACTTCATGAGATGATATTAAATTTTAAAGTTCCTGGATATCGCCCCAGAGTCTGGCAGCCTCGGTTATCGAGACATCTGGGTTGTTGAGATTAATCAGTGGGGTAATCGGTGTTACGGCCTTGCACATAAACGAGAAGCCAGTCAGATACGAGATGATTAATAAAAGAAAACTCTTGTGAAGTCTATGAATACGGTGGAAAAATTCTCTGCTTCGAATGAAGCAGAGAGTCCAGATCCATTCTCGAAATTAGTGGCTGTGGTTTGTGTTATTGCACCTGTCAGCATGCTGTTTGGGATGATCGCTTACAAGGCTGATTGGAGCATTACCCAAATATTCCTGGTAAGTCTTTTGGGGTTTTCCGGTAGTGGCCAGTTTGCAGCATTACCCCTATCGGAATCGGGATCCGGACTTTTTACTATCGTAATGGTCACCACGTTGATTAATAGTCGGTATTTCTTTATTGCTCTGTCCTGTTCGAAAAAACTACCTAGGAATAAATTTTTAAGAGTTATCACAGCACATACCCTCTGCGATGAGGCTTATGCTATTGAACAGAACTATAACCAGAAAGAAATGCTAATTATCCGTTTTTCCATCTTCATTTGTTGGATAATATTTGGTGTTTTAGGAGGTGTGATTGCAGAGCGGTTTCCTGATGTTTTGCCAGAAAACATAAATATTAGCTTCCCAGCAAGCTTAGTTCTTCTCTTTCTTGCGATATCACAACTACAGGTTAGATCATTTAATAGCGGGCTGGTAACGATGCCAAAAGCCGTATTGGGACTTCTCATTAGTGCGGGGTTTTATTACGTTCTAGGTGCGGTTTATTTTTGGATACCGTCAATAGTTGTCTTGTCAGTTTTTTACTATGCACTGAGGAATAAATATGGAGAGTAATGAAGCGGTTATTCTGGCACTTTTTTTTACAAGTGTGATTGTAAGGATGCTGCCCTCGTTGATCTCGGTTAATTTAAGTATCAGGGGCCAATTTATAGTTGAGGAGGTTTTTCCAACTGCAATATTTATTAGCTTCATTACCTATATAGTGATGTCAGAGGCATCGTTTGAGTTAACCGGATCATTGTTCGCTTTCAGTGCAGTCTTGGTATTGACTGTCATCATGAACTCTGGCTTGATGCTAACTACAGTTGTTGCATCTGTTATATATTACGCATTAAGTTAAGATGCTAAGATGGTCTGGACATTATTGAGCGTAACTTAGCCCATCGGTCAGGACTAAGTAAATCAAAATAATTCCTTCAAACTAATATAAATTTTTAAATTATATGTTGAATTCCTATATGGGTCCAAAGATCGAAAGGTTTGAAGCCTTCTTCTCTGGAGTAGGCTTTGAGCCTCATCGGCACGATACCTATGCCATTGGCAGAACATTGGCAGGCATACACTGTTTCAACTACAGAGGTGAAAAGAGAGCCAGCCTACCGGGTAATACGATAGTTATTCATCCGGATGAAATTCATGATGGTGAGGCAGGTACAGATGACGGTTTCTACTACCGAGTCTTGTACGTTGAGCCGAGTGTCCTCCAGAAAGTCATCGGTGGCCGGCCTCTACCATTCATTAAAGATGGCGTTAGCACTAATCCGAAGTTACAGGCGGCTACGGATTTTCTAATGGATAATCTGGAAGATTATCATGAGCAACTCGAAGAAGAGGACTTTATATTTGAGTTGGCAACTGTTCTATCTGAAGTTGCAGGAAATAAACGGGGTAGAGTAGCCTATGACTATAGTGCCGCTGAAAAGGCGCGGGAATACATCCATTACTCAATTGACGAACAAATAACGATGGATGGCTTGGCAAGAATTAGCGGTCGCGAAAAGTGGAGTTTATCAAGGGATTTCAGGGCTCTTTATGGGACAAGCCCATACCGATATCTTACGATGAGGCGGCTCTCTCTTGTCAAGAATTATATGGCGCGAGGCTATCCGCTTTCATATTCTGCGGTTTCTGCTGGTTTCAATGATCAGAGCCACATGGCTAATCATTTCAAGAAAACCTTTGGTCTTACACCGAATCAGTGGTTAATAAAGTTAAAGAGCCTGTAAATAATTTTGTGTAACAACCAGGATTAAATGTAATTTCCCAAGCGTCCTTCGAATCAGGTCAGGATAGAGCCGTACTCGTGACCACCGTTAACTCATACATAGCCGAGTGTTGTCTTCCGGCCCCCGTGAAAGGGATGGCCGTGTTTCCGAAGATCCCTACGCCTGATGTCGGTAGTTTGTCTTTGTCTAGATGGTCAGGGCCTGCGCTTGCTTGCGCAAGCGCAGTACCGGACGCTCATCGATAACGATATGTATCAATGCAGTGAGCAGGGCGATGCCCGCCGCCGACCACCAGACAATCGTGTAGGCGCCGGTCTGGTCATACAGATAGCCGCCCAGCCAGACCCCCAGAAAAGAGCCCAGCTGGTGATTTAAGAAGACGATGCCGTAGAGGGTTCCCATGTGCCTGAGGCCAAACATCTGTGCGACTAGCCCCGAGGTTGGCGGTACGGTCGCCAGCCATAAAAAGCCGGTGACGATAGAGAACAGGTAGACCGAGGTGGTGCTGATGGGTACCAGCATAAAGAGCGCTATGGCCATGGCGCGTAGCGCATAGATAATACCTAGCAGGGTTTTTTTCGAGTACTTGCCTGACCAAGAACCGAACAGCAGGCAGCCGAAGATATTAAACAGCCCGATCAGCGACAGGCTGGTTACCGCGACCCCGGCATCAAAGCCTTGATCGGCCAGGAATGCCGGCATATGCACGGTAATAAACGCCAGCTGAAAGCCACAGACAAAAAAGCCGGCGATCAGTAACCAGTAATGCACATGGCCCCGGGCCTCCTTGAGCGCGTCAGGCAGGTTCTGTTGTGGCTCAGACGCTTGGGTTGCCCCGCTGTTGGCGTCCGTATTGCGAAACGGCGCTGCCAGGAACAGCATGCACAGGGAACCGCCGGCGAGGATCAGGAGCGCGGTTTGCCAGCCGTAGCTGGTGATAAATTCCTGGGCGATGGGGATCACCAGCAGCTGTCCGGCAGAACCGGCCGCGGTGCCCAGTCCGAGCGCAAAGGCACGTTTTTCCGGAGCCACCATCCGCGCCAGCGCCGGCAAGACCACGCCAAAGCCGGTCCCCGCGATGGCCATGCCGATCAGGATGCCGGCCCCCAGATGTAATCCCAGGAAGGAGTCGGCGGTGGCAGTGACATAGAGCCCCAGGGCATACAGCAGCGTGCCACCAATCAGCACCTTGGCGGTGCCGAAACGATCGGCGAGCGCGCCGGCAAAGGGCTGGAATAGTCCCCAGCAGAGGTTTTGCAAAGCCAGCGAAAAGGCAAAGACCTCACGCCCATAGCCGAACTGAGACGAAATAGGCGCCATGAAAAACCCCATGGAGGAGCGGATGCCGAAGTTAATTGCCAGTAAGGCGCAGCAAAATGCCACGAAGATGCTGAGTAGTTTTACCGGAGTGTTCATAAGCCAGGGTCCGTTGAAGGTGATTGCGGGTTATTGTTATGTAACTGTTGAGCACAGGGATCGACTTGAGACTATGCCTTCAAACACTCCCTAATCAATCATATAGCGAAAATAGCTGCGCTGAACAGTTACGTTATTGTTAGTAGTTGCGGGTGGTTGTCGTAGTCCGCTTTCAGGGCAGGCTCTTCACACCGGCGTCGTCATTGATGATGGCGGCGTGTCGGGCTTCGCGGCGTTCCAGAGCCTTGAGCCTCAGCATCAGCAGGGTGCCCAGCGCCATCATCGCGGCAGCGAGATAGAGGCCGTCACTGTAATTGCCGCTGCGTTCGGCCAGAAATCCGGTAATGAGCGGGGCCAGAACCTGAGCGATACAGTAACTGAGGGTCATCTTGCCCATCATCTTCGCCGGACGGGTCGGGTAGTAGCGTCCGGCCATGCTCAGCACCAGGCTGACGGTACCGACCACCGTACCGCCAAACAGCAACGCACCCAACATCGCCGCCGTTAAGCTGGTATCGATCACCGGCATCAGTATCCCCAGAGTCTGCAGTACTAAAGCGCAGATCAGGGCATTCAGATCGCCGATCTTACGCGCGATCAGATCCCATAGGATGCAGGAGGGCGCGGCGGCGAGGCCCAGTACCAGAAAGGTCCAGGATCCCTGGCCAGCCAGGCCCGGTAGTTGCTCCACGATGGCGACGATAAAGGTGATGCTGACCACATAACCGACCCCCGCACAAAAGTAGGCGGCCATAAACAGACGCATAAACGCGGGGCTGGGTGGCGCGTCAAGCATCTCGGCACCACTGCGGGTGGTGGCGCCGGAACGGGGGCGCGGCAGCCAGGCCCAGGCCGGAATCAGAATCAGTGCGCCCAACAGGGAGAGCAGCAGCCATTGTTCACGCCAGTCCGCGTAGGGGCTCAGCAACTCGACGGCGACGGCACTCAGGGCGATCCCCAGCCCTACGCCGGCAAAGTGGATGCCCAGTTCACTGCGGTGATCATGGCGAATCAGCCAGTTCAGAATCAGCCCCGAACCCAGCAGCATACCGGCGGCCGTACTCAGTCCGGCGAGAAAGCGCAGTGCCAACCAGAGCCAGGTATTATCGGTTAGCCCCATCCCTGCGGTCGTCAGGACGGCGACGACTAAGCCAATGCGATAGAGACGGTCTTTGATGACCAGGTCGCTGATCAGGGACGCACAGAGGGCCCCGCAGAAATAGCCCAGATAGTTGATGGCGGCCAACCAGCCAGCCTCGGCGATGCCAAGCCCTGCCTGCTGCTGCATCAGGGGTAATAGCGGGGTGTAGGCAAAGCGGGCGATACCCATCATTAAAATCAGGCTGAGTATCCCTGCACTCAGTACCTTCGCTCGTTCGATCTGCTGACTCATAAGCTCTCCGTAAAGTTATGCGCGAGAGTGTAACCGCCGCTGTCCAGCAATGCTGCAGTAATGCAGACAGAGGGGCCTTTAATCAGGTCCATGGCAAGAGATTACCGAAGAGATTGCCGAGGAGTTTGCCGCGTAGATCAGCCTGACATCCGAGAGGCTGCCGGGATACGCTGAGGATTGAGCTACCTAGCCGAGGCCGCCGCTCTTACGGCCACTCAGGCGGCTCTTGATCTATACTATGAAAAGCTAATACAGCAGGCCTAAAGGCTCAGGTCACAAGGGCAGGTTGGCATCAGGAATGAAACTCAATTGAAATAAAAAAAGAGTAGATAAAAGAACAAGAGTTCACACCTTAATTTATAGGGAGATTGTTATGACTGTAGAACTTGAAATACACGATGGTTCACCACAGTGGTGGAATAGTTCTGATATCTGGGTTGTCCCAGGAAGCGATCCTAGCGGTTCACCGGGTCAGCCGATCGCCGGACAACCTGCTTATCTCTGGGGTCGTGTTCACAACAATGGCAGTACCTCCGTCAATAGTGCCCAGGTCAAGTTTCACTGGTCCAACCCTGCGACCGGCGTTCTGCGCAGTAACTCTACCCTTATCGGATCGTCATTCGTCGATATTGATGCGGGTGAAACTCAGGATGTTTTATGTCTTACACCCTGGGTACCCACGATCGTTAATGAGGGGCATGAATGTATCGTAGCCGAAGTTATACATGCCGCAGATCCGTTGCCGTCACCTTTATCCGATGCTTTTGATCCTCCGCTCTATCTGCAGGTCGCGCAAAAAAATCTATCCGTATTGTCAATTATTAAATCCATGAGGGTCATGGCGATACAGATATCGGCGCCAGCGCGTGAACGAAAATTATTTGATGTTAAAGTTAACTTTGGTGGTGAGCTTAATCGGAAAGTCTTGGAGCAATTGGGTCTGGGGAAGTTTAAATATTCAAAGAAACCGCTCGTCAATGTTGCGCTTTCATTGGTTCGAGACTGTGAAGCAGTTAATTCTAAGAAATGCTCTGGTCAACTTAATATTAACCTGGCCCCCGGCACGAGCAAGGCCGTTTACCTCAAAGTAGCCCCGGGTGATCTCAAGCGCGGCCTGTACACACCTATAGATGTTATAGCGCGAGAAGGTGACAAAATAGTCGGCGGTATTACCTTTATTGCTATCAGTGCTGAGGAGGAGTGAGTCATGGCAACGAATACACCTATGGCTATAAAAAAACGGCCCTTTGCTGTTGAACCTATTACTAATGTGATGATTCCGGATGGCATCTTTGATACGGCTATTTTTTCACAGCGTATTACCTGTTATTACACCAGCACTTCTGCTGTGGACCTGAATGAGGTGAGCATCTATCTGGAAAGTGTGGGTGACCCCGGAATTATACCGACGTCACAGACGTTCTTTTTTCCGGTAATCAGGCCAGGCGCAGCGGTACGTGTTTCCTGGTTGGCAGACTTCCGTAACGGTACGCCAGGCAAGAGGTTGGTAAGCTTTATTGCGCAAGCGAAAGGAATGAACGCAACAAGAGCGATAAAGCAGATTTTCGTATCGAAAACCACCTATGACGAGACGGCCAAAGAGTATACCTGTGAGGTTGAAGAAGGAAGCCTGAAAGTTTCGTACATGCGTGTTATAGGCCCCAAAAACGAGTGGCGTGATGGTCACGGACATCATTGTTGTTGCTGTTGCTGCAAGCGGGGAGAGACGCCCTCAGGTGAGAGTTTAGGTCCCTGGATACCTAAGGCGATGAAGATGACTTTCTATCCTAATCCCGGCTATGAAGGCATTCATGGTGACCTGCCGTTTAGCGACCCTTGGTGGAAAATTCTGGCACTCATCGTGGCCATTATCGCCGCGCTGGTGGCGATTATTGCCGCAGCCGTGGGAGCGGGGACTGCTGCCATCGGTGTTTCGGGTACGTTTGATGAAACGGAACCCTCAGTGTCCTGTTGTGAGCCTGATCCGGGTGCTGCCGGAGCGATTGGCGGCTTCACCGTCGCCGGGGTTGCATCCGTTATAGCGACGGTAGCGATTGCCGTGGCCTTATCTGATAAAGAAGATCCCTGGTGGAGAGGCCAAAAAGCGACACCTCCTGCAAAAGGAGAAATTACCTTGGCAGAAAAGGTCGATGCGGTGTTTGACTATCCGGGCGGGGCGCCTAATGCGGGTGTCGCTTATCCGGTCGACGTTAAATGGACCTATCAGCGTGTGACTAATGCCAATACCTATGATTATAGCGTTGATGAGCAGCAGGTTAATATCCACGTCAGTGAGGGGGTCGAGGTTATCGTCCCAGAGACCCATCATGCTTTTGAAAAACCGCTAGTCGTAAAAGCAAGATTCATGAAAAAAAACAACCTGTATTTTTTTGGATCTGACCTTTATGCCTTCGCACTCTTGCGCTCTCCAGACGGGCTTTATTTTAAGCTGGATCTGGTAGACGACGGTATCGACTTTGATGAGAAGCCAAATGACGGGACCTATACAGGCGCCATTCATCTTGAATCGCTGTATAAGATTTTGCTAAAACAAAACTTTAAACTTGAAGGTATCTGGAAAGTTTATGTATTTGCGCAGGATGTCAATGATGCCACCCCGGATATGCTGCCTGAGGTAGCGGCAACTCACATCGGTGGCTTTATGATAGCGAGCGCCGTTAACCTAACCTTTGATCCCAGTTTGCCCTGCCCACTACAGGCACAGGCGAGTATCAATGTTGTTATTTGATGTCCTCACCGCCCTGAGAGGCGGTGCTTCCAGGGGATCGCTTCTTTTGTAGGTTAGGCTTCAGCCTGACGATGACCGCTCCCTGCTAGCCTTGTCGGACTGCTTTATATCCAAAAAAGCCAACCCACAGGGAGTCGCATATTTTGTAGGTTCGTCGTTAAGCGCTCCTGCATGGACGGCACTAGCTACGTCCCTGTAGCGTGGGCTTCAGCCTGACGAAATGAAGGGGTCAGGCTGCAGCCGCGTGGCATAGCCGGTTGTATTTTCGTTATTGTGGAGTACTCTTAGTTAGTTGATCGTTTGATTAACTAACTAGAAGCGCTAACCAGAATGAGCGAAAGTATGACCAAGCGAGGCCGCCCTGCCGATCCTGCATTGCAGGAGGTGCGTAAACAGGAACTGATCGATGCCGCCTACGAGCTGCTGCGGCACAGCAGTTATCGCCGTATCACGATCAGGGATCTTGCCCGCGAGGCCGGTACTCAGTCGGCGATGATTAAGTACTACTTCGGCGACAAACAGGGGCTATTCCTGGCGATGCTGGAGCAGGTCGCCCGGCAACATCTCTGTGCCTTTCAGGCCCTGCTGAGTGCTCCCGATCCGATCAAGGCCTTTATCGAGACCACCTTGCAGTTTTTTGCGAATAACCCTTCCATCATCCGCCTGGTGACCGACGAGGTGTTGCAGGGTGACAGCCCGTTAAGACAAGCCTTTCTCGACATGTTGCCCAAACGCATGGCCGTGCTGCTGCCCGAACTGATTATGGCCCAGCAACGGCTCGGACTCATGCGCAAGGATATGGATCCCAAATGGGTCGCCTTCTCGCTGATCAATCTGATCCTGACCCCGTTTATCATCGCCCCCGAACGTAAGGAAGTCTGGACTATCAGCGATGCTGAGCTGTGCAGCAGCCGCTGGGCTGCGCATATCTATCAACTGTTCACCTTAGGCGTCACTTTAGACACTACCTTAGGCGTCCCTTTAGGCGTCAGCGCAGGAGTTCGACCTTGAACACAGTCAACAAGCCTCAATTATGGCTCCGCCGCTTCTGGGCGCTGCCGTTGATGATCCTGATCGGTGTGGCGATTGCTGTCGTGATCATTAAGAGCCAGCCAGCGATGGAGCATCGACCGGAGGTCCGCCTGGGTGCGCCGGTCACGACTCTGGCACTCGAACAGCACTCGGTACGCCCCCGCGCCTTGGGTTATGGCGTGGTGACCCCCGATGTGCTGCTGGAGATGCGGGCCGAGGTAGCAGGCAGGGTGGTCTACAGGGATCCGCAGCTGAAGAAGGGCAGTCTGCTCCCCGCGGGTCGGCTGGTGCTCCAGATTGACGCCAATGACTATCAGCTGGCCCTGAAAAAATCCCGCGCAACCCTGGTGCAGGGCCGCGCCAATTTAGCGGAACAGACGCTGGCACAGCAAGACGCCGAACTTGATCTGCAGTTGGCGCAGCAGCAGCTGCGGCTGGCCGAGACGGCGTCAGCCCGGTTCGAAAAACTGCTCAGCAAAGGCTCCATAGCCCAGTCCGCAGCGGACACTCAGCGCTCGTCGCTGCTGCAGGCCAGGCAAGAGGTCGCCGGCCTGCAGAACCGGCTTGATGCGATGCCCTATAACATAGAGGTTTTGCAGGCCCAGATCGCGATTGCCGAATCGGAACGGGAAACTCAGCAGCGCAACCTAGCGCGCACCGACATACGGCTACCGTTCGATGCCAGAATCTCTAGTCTAACGACAGAAACCGATCAATTTGTCAGCCAGGGAACGCCACTCTTCACCGCCCAAACGGTCGATAAGGTACTGATTAACGCTCAGTTTTCGCTGTCTCAGATGCTCTTGCTAGCACGGGGGTTTGACCTGGACCCACAATCGCTGCAACAGCTGTTTGTTGGCGATGCGAACGCGGACTCTCTGATCCAACGACTGGGGTTGACCGCCAGGGTACGGCTGGCAGGCAATGGCCAGAACGGGAGCTGGGATGCGAAGGTCGAACGCATCAGCAACAACCTTGACCCAGTCTCCCGCACGATCGGGGTGATCGTCGGGATCAGCGACCCCTATCAACAGATTCAGCCCGGGATCAAACCACCGCTGCTCGAAGGGATGTATATGGAGATCGAGTTGCGGGGCAGGGCGCAGACTTATTGGGTGGTCCCGCGCAACGTCCTGCATGAAGGCGAGCTCTTCCTGGTGGACGACCAGCAGACGCTCAACCGACTGCCGGTGAGTGGTTATCTGCAGCAGCAGATGCTGTTGCTGGATCCGGCGACCGACCTGAGCGCCGACCTGAGCGCCGGCCTGAACGTCGTCACCTCGGATCTGTTCCCGGCTGTCGAAGGCATGTTACTGACCCCGTCTCCCGACCTCGGCGCCCAGGCCGAGATCACCACCTGGCTGGAGGCGTATTGATATGGAAGGCATGTTGCTGACCCCTCTCTTCACCATCCGGCGCCCAGGCCGAGATCACGACCTGGCTGGAGGTACACTGAGATGATTCGCTTCTTCGCCGCTCACCCCACCGCCGCCAACCTGCTGATGGGGATGTTCCTGCTTGCCGGTATGCTGGCGCTACCGGATATCAAGCGTGAGACCTTTCCTGAAATCGATAAATACGAGGTCAAGATCAGCGTCGCCTACCCGGGTGCTGCACCCGCAGATGTCGAGCAGGGTATCTGCAAGCCGCTCGAAGATGCGATGGATGGCATCAGCTTTATGGAAGAGAAGCGCTGCGAGGCGCGGAACTCGGTCGGTGTCATCACGCTGAAGATGCTAGAGGCCGGCAACTTCAGCAAATTTATGAGCGACGTCAACTCGGCCGTCGACGCCGTCGATAATTTTCCCGCCAACAGCGAAGCACCGATCGTCGAAGAGACCGGCCGTACTCAGGCGGTGGTGACCATCGCCCTGACTGCGGATCTGCCACGCCGCGATCTCAAGACGCTGGCCGAGCAGGTTAAGCAGCGTATGCTGCGGACCCCCGGGATTCCCCTGGTCGACATCCAGGGGTTCGGGAAACGCGAGTTTCAGATTCAGGTGCCGCAACACAACCTGCGCCAGTACGGCCTCAGCCTGCAGGATATTGCCGACATCGTACGCGGCCAGGATGTCGATATGCCCGCCGGTGAACTCAGTACCCCCAGTCACGAATATCAGCTGCGTTTCAGCGATGAGAAGCGCACCACCGTCGAACTGGCGCAATTGGTGGTGATGGGTGGCGAGCAGGGCGGGGAGCTGCGGCTGGGCGATATCGCCTCGATCCGCAGTGGCTTTGACAGCGACGAGAGCCAGGTCACCTACAACGGTCAGCCGGCGGCCTTTCTGAAGGTCAGCAAGAACAGCATCGATGACAGCCTGAATGTACTCGACCAGGTTAAGGCCTTTGTCGACACCGAGCGGCAGCGCCTGCCCTCGGAAGTCAGCCTGGCTCTGACGCAGGATTTCACCAGCATTATCGATGACCGTATCAGCATGCTGGCCAAGAACGCCTGGCAGGGGTTGTTGCTGGTGTTTGCGGTGATGTGGCTGTTTTTCGGGACCCGCTATGCGTTCTGGGTGGTGATGGGGCTGCCGGTCTCCTTCCTGGCCAGCGCCTTTATCCTCGGCCAGTTCGGCTTAAGTATCAATATGTTGTCGTTGGTGGCATTGCTGTTGGCGCTAGGCATCCTGATGGATGATGCCATCGTTATCAGCGAGAGTATCGGCCAGCAACTCCGCCACGGTAAGCAGCCCCTGCAGGCCGCCATCGACGGCACCCAGCAGGTCGCCCGCGGGGTGTTCTCCTCGTTTCTGACCACTCTGTGCATCTTCAGCGGGCTGCTCAGTCTCACCGGTGATATAGGTCAGATCCTGGTAGTGATCCCCATTGTCCTGATCTCGGTGATCTCGGTATCGCTGATCGAAGCCTTCTTTATTTTGCCACACCACCTGTATCACTCACTGGCACATGCCACCCACCAAACCGAATCGGCCTTCCGGCTGAGGGTCGATACCCAGTTTGACCGGCTACGGCGGAGTATCGACCGACTAGTCAGCCGCCTAATCCGGATTCGCTACGCCTTTGTCGGCGCAGTGGTCGCACTGCTGATCGTCTCCATCAGCCTGCTGGGATCGGGGGTGGTGAAATTCGCCGCCTTCCCCGCGGTGGAAGGCGATATTCTTCAGGCCCGGATTCTGATGCCTACCGGAACCCCGCTGGCCAAGACCGAGGCACTGGTGCAGCAACTCAGGGCACAGCTGCTGCAACTAACCGATCCCCTTGCCGAACAGCAGGGCCGCCCGGTCGTTAAGGCCATCGCCGTCAACTACGGCATCAATGAGGACGCCTTCGAGACTGGGCCCCACCTGGCCACCGTCAGCGTCGACCTGCTGACGGCCGAGCAGCGCCACTTCTCCCTCAAACGACTCAGGCAACAGTGGCTCGAACGCGCCAAGACCCTCGAGGGTGCCTGGAGTATCGCCATCAAAGAGCCCGGTCTGGGTCCCGCCGGCCGGGCGATAGAGATCCGCCTGCAGGGCTCCGATCTGGACCGACTGGCGCTGGCCTCCCGGGATCTCAAGCGCTGGCTGGCCGGCTACCCTGGGGTCAACAACCTGCTCGACGACCTGCGCCCGGGCAAACCTGAATTCACCCTGCACCTTAAAGAGGGCGCCTATAGCCTGGGCATGACGGCTCAGGAAGTGTCATCGCAGCTGAGGGCTGCCTTTGAGGGCGTCAAGATTATCGAATCCCGTGTCGGACTGGAAAGCTACGACCTGGTCGTGGAGCTCGATGATACCTCCAGGGATGAGCTGGCCGATTTCGATAACTTCCCGATCATCCATCCGCTCAAGGGGGCCGTTATCCCGCTGAACCAGGTTGCCGAGATCATCCCTAGCCGCAGCTTCTCGCGTATTCATCGTATCGATAACCAGCGTACGGTGACGGTGTTGGGCGATATTGACGCTACGCTCAACAATACGGAGGCGGTATTGAGTGATATGCAACGCAACTACCTGCCGGAGTTCCGGAAACTTTACCCTGACATCGTCCTGAGCCTCAAAGGCGAAGTGGCCGAAGGCGGCGAGACCCAGCGTTCGATGCTGGCCGCCATGATGATGGGATTGGCGGGCATCTTTATCCTGCTGAGCTTTCAGTTTCGCTCCTATATCGAGCCGGCCATCGTTATGCTCAACATCCCCCTAGCGCTGATCGGGGTGATCTGGGGCCATTGGTTGTTGGGGATCGATCTGACGATGCCCTCGATGCTCGGCTTTGTCTCGCTGGCCGGGATCGTGGTCAACGATTCGATCCTGCTGGTGGAGTTTGTCAAACGGCACGTCGCCGAAGGGCTGAGTGTCCAGGCTGCCGCAGCCAGAGCCAGTCATGACCGCTTCCGTGCCGTGCTGCTCACCTCCCTGACCACCATCGCCGGCTTAACCCCGCTACTGTTCGAAACCAGTCTTCAGGCTCAGGTGCTGATCCCGCTGGTGGTGAGCATCGTCTTCGGTATCGCCAGCTCAACCCTGCTGGTGCTGTTTGTGGTGCCCTGCTGCTATTGCATTCTGGATGATATGGGTCTTGCGAAACCCGCTGACCACCAGGGAGCGCCGGCGCAGTAGCGCGTAGCGTGCGCGGAGGTACGAACGGTATCAGGCCGGGTTAAAAGGCCTGGGCGCCGTATTCCAGAGTCGCTATTGCGGGCTGTTTTACGTAAAATTGCCCAAACGCCCGGTACTGTCCGGGCTATTTGTTGGCTTTCAGGGTAATTATGAGAAAAACATTTGTACTAACGCATGAGAAAATTAAAGTTGCTCGAATGATCGAAGCCGCGAAACATGACGTTAAGAAATATTTGAAGCGAGAAAGAAACAAGGAATTACCTGAGGGCGCCGACTTCTGGGATTTTGATTGCAAATACGGCCTTACCAAGCAGGACGCAAGCACGATAGAGCTGGCGCAGATTAATAAATCAATGGATGCGGCAGAGGCCGTGCAGGCCGAGTCCTTTTATTTAGAGATTCTGGCAAAACCAGGCTATAGAACCTAGGGCGCTTAGGAACAAAAAAACAGATCGAGCCTGTCGAGTCTGTAGATAGAACAGGGTCTACGTCCGATATCTTCCGGTACCGTACCCAAGCCTGACGAGGGTGGGTTAACACCCTCGTTGGCAGGGCTTGCTCCTCTTTTCCTTGCATTCTCTCCCTTGCATTCTCTCCCTTGCATTCTCTAGCCTAGCGGTACCATCGACCGCCACCTCCCTGTCGGCTGAATCGCGTCAGCTGATTA
>JBLHND010000003.1:0-48144 GCA_047622605.1 Motiliproteus sp.
GCCAAACTGTGCCGATTATATCCTTGTTTTAAATCGACTGTGCTCCTCTATACCCCTCTGTGCCCCCTCTGTGCTCAGGGGCCGCAGCCTTCCTTCGCTATTTTCGGTTTGCGGGGTATAGGTTTCGCAGTCTAAGAGTGCCGAATGCTGTAACCTGTCGCGGTCGATTTTCGCATCCCGGCTGCCATCCTGCTTATCCCCTACCGCTAAGGCCCTGACATGTTTTCAGTCATTTTTTCAATTTTGGCACCTGTTTTTATCTGCGTGGGTATCGGCTACGGCTGGTCTAAGAGCGGGAAGGACTTTGATACCTCGCTGGTGACCGCCATCGTCACCTATTTTGGCACGCCTTGTCTGGTCTTTTACGCCTTGGCAAAAGTCGAGCTGGATCTGGCCATCCTCTGGGATATGGGGCTGGCTGCCCTGATCGCCAACCTGGCGTTTGTGCTGCTGGGTGGCGCGGTACTCGCCGTCTTTAAGTTGCCGCAGCGCGCTTTTTTACAGGCGCTATGCTGGCCGAACGTCGGCAACGTCGGCTTGCCCCTGTGTATGCTGGCCTTTGGTGAAGAGGGGCTCGCGTTGGCGATCGCCTTTTTTACCGTCTATGTCGTATTGCAGATGACCCTGGGAGTCGCGTTCGTCTCGGGCAGCTTCTCCCCGAGGGCGTTGTTGAAGATGCCGATTATCCCGGCAACGGTCTGCGCCTCGCTCTTTCTCTTTAGCGATGTTGAAGTGCCCGTCTGGCTGTTTAATACCACCAAATTGATCGGCGATCTGACCATTCCGCTGATGCTGTTCACGCTGGGCGTGTCCTTGGCCAGCCTTCGGCTGGCGAGCCTGAAGGTCGCCTTTGGTTTATCGACCCTGCGTCTGGGGATGGGTTTTGGTGTCGGTTTGGGAATCGTGTGGATGTTGGGGCTAAGTGGTCCAGCCGCGGGTGTCGTGGTCTTACAGTGCGCAATGCCAGCCGCTATATTTTGCTACCTGTTTGCGCAACGCTATGGTCAGCGTCCGGAAGAAGTTGCCGGGCTGGTGATCGTCTCTACGTTTATGGGCTTCGCGGCGCTTCCCGCGCTGCTCTGGTACGTACTCTAGGGCTGTCATTGTCGGACTACTTTCTACCCACAAAAGGCCGACCCACAGGGTGTGTTTTTTTTGTGGGTTGGACTTTAGTCCGGCAATGCTGGCTGTTTAAGCCTGCAGCAGCTCGTCGAGCTTGAGTTGATCGGCGGTAAAGTTGCGGATGCCCTCGGCTAGTTTCTCGGTGGCCATCGCATCTTCGTTCATCATCCAGCGGAACTGAGACTCGTTCAGGCTGAGTTTTGGCTGAGTCTGGCGAACCACCTTAGGATCGAGTTTGCGCTCCAGCGTGCCTTCGGTAGACGCCAGCTCATCCAGCAGTGCCGGGCTGATAGTGAGGCGATCACAGCCGGCTAGCTGTAAGATTTCACCGCTATTGCGGAAACTCGCACCCATGACGACCGTGTTATAACCCTGCTGCTTGTAGTAGTCGTAGATCTTGGATACCGAGACCACCCCCGGATCTTCGGCGGCCGGGTAGTCGAGACGACCGGTCGATTTTTTGTGCCAGTCGAGAATTCGACCGACGAACGGCGAGACCAGAAAAACGCCGGCTTGGGCACAGGCTACAGCCTGAGAGAATCCGAATAACAACGTCAGGTTGCAGTTGATGCCTTCCATTTCCAGTTGATGTGCTGCCTGAATTCCTTCCCAGGTCGCCGCGATCTTGATCAGAATTCGCTCTTTGCCAATACCCGCTTCTTTGTAAAGATGGATCAGGCCACGAGCACGTTCGATCGTTGCCTGAGTATCGAATGACAACCGGGCATCGACCTCGGTCGAGATCCGGCCCGGGATGACCCTGAGGATCTGCTCGCCAAAGCTGACGGCCAGCTTGTCAGCCATCAGGTTCAGGGTGCGGGCTTTATTCAGGTTTTGGCGTAGCACCCAGGAGCGCGCATCGTTCAGCAGATGCTGGTACTCGGGCTGTTGTGCCGCCTTGAGAATCAATGAGGGGTTGGTGGTTGCATCCTGAGGTGTGTAGCGTTCTATCGCCGCAAATTCGCCAGTATCGGCCACCACAGTGGTCATCGTTTTGAGTTGTTCAAGCAGGTTAGACATTCCCTTCTCACTTCTGGCTAAATAGAGTTCGGTTGTTAGTGTCGCGGATCAGGCGGCGAATAGCTCCGGCTTTACCAGCGCCAGGGCCTGCTTAAGGATATCGACATCTGCATCGCTACGGAACGCATTTTCGCTGATAAAGCGACGAAAACGGCGCGCGCCGGGTTGGCCTTGGTAAAGTCCCAGTACATGGCGGGTGATCCAGCCCAGTTGTGCCCCCTGCGCGAGTTGCTGCTCGCAGTAGTGACAGAGCTTCATCAGCATTCGATCCAGATCGACCGCATCGCCGCCATACAGCGCCTGATCGACCTCTGCCAGCAGCAATGGATTCTGGTAAGCCTCGCGGCCGACCATTACCCCGTCGAGTTGTCGCAAGTGCTTTTGGCAATCATCCAGCGTCTTGATACCGCCATTGATGATGATCTCAAGCTGCGGATAATCCTGCTTCAGGCGATAGACCCGGTCGTAATCCAGCGGCGGGATGTCCCGGTTCTGCTTCGGACTGAGACCCTTGAGGATCGCCTTGCGGGCGTGGACGATAAAGGTCTCGCAGCCTGCCGCAGCCACGCTCTCGATAAAGCGGCATAGGAACTCATAACTATCCTGGTCATCGATGCCGATACGATGCTTGACCGTTATCGGGATAGACGCTGCCTGCTGCATCGCGGTGACGGCGTCCGCGACCCGTTGCGGATCAGCCATCAGGCAAGCACCGAACATGCCGTTCTGGACCCGGTCGCTGGGGCAGCCAACATTCAGGTTTACCTCGTCATAACCCCATTGTTCGGCGCGTCGGGCGCATTCGGCCAACGCCGCCGGATCACTGCCCCCCAGCTGCAGCGCAACAGGGTGTTCCTCGGGATTGAACTGTAGCAAGCGCTCAGTATTACCGTGCAGAATCGCACCCGTGGTGACCATCTCGGTATACAGCAGTGCACGCTGGGTTAACAAGCGATGAAAATAGCGGCAATGCCGATCCGTCCAGTCCAGCATGGGTGCAACCGAGAAGGTTCTATCCACTGTAGACCGCGTAGTTGCTGGCTTTGCGGCTGTTTTATCAGGCATTTCAGCCGGCTCTCTTAACTTCATTGTGTACCATTCTATGCGGGTTTCAGCCTATTGTGTTTATACTGGGGTGACATGGAGGTGACATTTTTGGTCATGTCACCCCGAAAATCACGGAGGCCGCATGGCGACGATCAGACCCCGGACGAGCAAGGATGGTATCACTACATGCACAGCGGTAATACGCATCCAGCGTGGCGGAAAATTATACACCAACACGCCAGCGGCTGATGGGTCTATACGGGGTTAAATGTCAGGGCGATCAGGTTGGCTGAGGTTTAGGGACTATACAGCAGTGGGTGCATCAGGGCCTTGACCAGCAGCGCCACCAGGGCTGCCATCAGCGCGGGTCGCCGCACCGCGGCCACCCGTCTTTCGGCGGAGATCCGCACGGCGACTCCGGCCAGATTAAGCGGGTGGATCAGCAAACCCGCCAACCGGTTAAGCTCCGTCGATGAGATGAGTCCTTGCTGAGCCGCATCCACGGTGACACCCATCATCACCGTCCCGCCGGCGATAAACGTGGTGATGATCGGCAGTAACACCTTCCTGGGTAAATTGATCTGCGCGAACAGGGCGGGCTAAGGTCCCTTCGAGTGACACTATGGCACCGAACGCCCTCAGGCTATAAGCCACGGCCAGTGCCAGGAGCCATCGGCCTGAACGTTATTAAAACGACTTAGTAGGCGCGCTGATAAATGGCCAAAGCCGCTTCGTAAGTGACCTCACGAGGGTTATTGGCCAACAGGCGTTGCTGCTCCATCGCATCCGTTGCCAGCAGGGGTAACTGATCGCGAGTAATGTTCATATCCCGCAATCGGTTGGGTAGCCCCAGCGCCTGGATAAGGCGTTCGAGGGCGCTGATTAATGCCTCGGTCATGGCTTCAGCAGACCCTGTGGCAATACCGGGATCGATGATTTGCGCCAGTTCGGCATATTGCTCAGCGGCTACTGATGCGTTAAACCGCATCACCTGGGGCAGTACCAGCGAATTACTCAGGCCGTGGGGAATATGGAAGTGTCCACCCAGCGGATAGGCCAGCGCATGGACCGCGGCAACGGGTGCGTTAGCGAATGCCTGCCCGGCCAGCATAGATCCCAGCAGCATCTTCTCTCGAGCCTCTATCTGATCCCCCTGATGTACGGCCGTCATAATATTGCTCGACAGCAGTGCCAGCGCTTGCCGGGCAAGGCTGTCTGACAGCGGGTTTTTCTTGTGCTGGCTGGTATAGGCCTCAATCGCATGAATCATCGCATCGATGCCGGTAGCCGCCGTCACGGCGGCTGGCAGCCCCAGCGTCAACTCTACGTCCAGCAGTGCGATATCGGGTAACAACAGCGGTGAGACCACCCCTTTTTTGGTGCTGCTGCCCGTCGTAATAATCGCTACCGGTGTTACTTCAGATCCGGTACCTGAGGTCGTCGGTACCTGTATCAACGGCAACCGCGTCCCTTTCGCCAAGCCAACACCATACACCTGCTCCAGTGATTGCTCGGATTCCGTCAGTAATGCCACGAGCTTGGCGACATCCATTGAGCTGCCCCCGCCAATGCCGATCACCGCTTCAATGTTATGTTCACGCGCCATAGACAATGCTTGCTGCACGATAGCGTCGCTAGGGTCAGGACAGACCTTCGAGAACACCCAAAACGCGATGCCCGCCTGTTTGAGACTCTGCTCCAGCCCACTCAATAATCCCAATTCTTTGATGCCTGGGTCTGTCACCACCAGCACCCTGGCAGCCCCTCTGTCAGCCAGCAGTTGTCCCGTCTGTGACAGGCTTCCCGCCCCACAAATAACACTAGGCGCGGTATTGAAGACAAACATTCCCATTTTTATACCCTCTCCATTGTTCATCAATAGATGCTTATTAACAGATGTTCACTCTTAGAGGGTCACCGCTCCGGGTGCGGGTTGTGAGCGCAGGACTGACCGTCCTGACCGTCCTAACCGTCAACCCATGCCCGTCAATCCATGCCAGCCAATCGGTTGACTCTCCTTATATTGAAACCAAACGTATCACTATGACAAATAGATTGACAGGATAATTCTTATGTATAAAGATGCGTATCGTCTCATTATTGATTAAACATATCTTTTTGAGTCAAAAACCTGAATGCCGTTTAATAAAAACAATTTACCCAGTGCCTCTCCACTCATGAGGGAAGCCACAAGGAATCATTCATGAAACACCTCTCCTCAAGCCTCAAAAAAGGCCTTATCGGGCTGACTGCCGCCAGCTGTGTCCTGGCGGCCAGCACCTCAACCACCTTCGCTGCAGAAGATAAGATTCGCTGGAAAGTACAGGCCGTCTTTGGAACACACCTGCCCGCATTGGGTGATCCGATCAAGCTGGTATCCGAGCAGATCAAGGCGGCCAGTGGCGGAGATATTCAGTTCAAGATTTATGAGCCCGGTAAGCTGGTACCGCCTTTTGGCATTACTGAGGCGGTTAAGAACCAGCAGATCAATGCAGGTTACACCTGGCTGGGTTATGACCAGGGTAAGATTCCTGCCGCCGCCCTGTTAGCGGCAGTACCGTTCGGCATGGAGCCTTGGGAATACGCCACCTGGTGGTACGAGGGTGAAGGAAAGAAATTAGCTGAAAATCTTTACGCCAAGCACGACGTCCATCCCGTTCTGTGTAGCGTCATCGGCCCGGAGACTGCGGGTTGGTTTACCAAAGAAATAAAGACCATGGCCGATTTAGAAGGTCTGAAGATCCGTTTCGCCGGTCTCGGTGGCCAGGTGCTGCAAAAGGCCGGGGCTTCCGTCACCCTGATTCCCGGAGGTGAAATCTTCCCGGCACTTGAGAAAGGTGCCATCGACGCCACTGAATTCTCCATGCCAGCGATCGACCAGCTGATGGGTTTCGACAAGATTGCCAAGAACAACTACTTTCCAGGCTGGCACCAGACCTTCACCGCCTCTCACCTGGTTGTCAATAAAGACACCTGGGATGGGCTATCGGAGTCTAATCAGGCAATGATAGATATGGCCTGTACTGCCGGTACCTTCCGTGCACTGACGCGTGGTGAATCGCTGCAGGGTGCCGTTATTGCCAGTTATCCGGAGAAAGGGGTCACCGCCCGTAAAATACCTCGAGAGATGCTGACTCAGCTGAAGGTCTTGACGGACGAGGTGATGTCGGAACAATCCGCAGCCGATGCTGACTTCAAGCTTATCTATGAATCTCAGCAAACCTTTATCAAGGAATACCAAGCCTGGAAGGAAATGGCTTACCTGCCGCGTGACTTCGAGTAACGCCTGATCTGGAAAAACCTGGGCGTGAACGTCTCGCCCTTTTCAGTGAATGAGCCTGCGTTATAAACGCAGGCTCATTTATGGACGTCATCAGCAGCCATTTAAAAAAACGACAGTCACTCGAGACTCTGTCGTTATCAGGAGTGTCTATGCACCATAAAGAGGGTGATCATGAGCGTGCCACTGATCACCAAAAAGTCCCCGCCGACCATTTCGAATTAGATACCCTCAATCAACATACCGAGTTTCCTGAGACCGTTCTGTCACGCTGCCTGGAAAGAGTACTGCTGGTGATCGGCAATGCGATGTCCTGGACCTGGGTGGTATTGATGGCGGTTATCATCATTAACGTGGTGATGCGTTATCTGTTTAATGAGGGCCGCATTGAGTTCGAAGAGCTCCAATGGCACCTCTATTCGATCGGCTGGTTGTTTGGCCTCTCATACTGTTTCGTCTACGACGACCATGTCCGGGTCGATCTGTTTCATGCCAATCTTTCACTCAGATCGCAAGCCTGGATCGAATTGATAGGTATGCTGTTTTTGCTGGTTCCCTTTATCAGTATCGTCCTCATATATTCCATCCCCTTTATTCACTATTCCTGGCAAGTGGGTGAGGTCTCAGATTCTCCAGGCGGCCTGCCTTATCGTTGGGTTATTAAATCCGTCCTTTTTATCGGTTTTGCTTTATTGGCGCTGGCGACACTGTCTCGATTGTCACGGGTCTGCACCTTGCTGTTCTTGCGTAAATCTCAATCCCGTGCGACTGCTGCGTAAATCTAGGAAGCTGTTATGGAAATTAACGAAATTCTCGCCATCAGTATGTTTGGCACTTTTATCCTGTTACTGCTTACCGGTTATCCCGTGGCCTGGATACTGGGTGGTATTGCGATCCTCTTCTCGGCGGTAGCGATGCTGATGGATCACTGGTTCGATGCTTTTATCGGTATCGACTGGAACTACGTTTCCATCATTATTCCTCGAATGTGGGGCACGATGACCAACTGGGTTCTGGTCGCACTACCGATGTTTGTCTTTATGGGCCTGATGCTGGATCGCTCAGGGGTTGCCGAAGATCTGATGGTTAACCTGGCCCGTCTCTTCGGCCGGGTTCATGGAGGATTGGCGGTCACGGTCACCTTCGTGGGGCTGCTGCTGGCTGCCTCAACCGGCATCATAGGTGCCTCGGTGGTACTGCTGGCGGTACTGGGTATTCCGCTGATGATGAAAGAGGGTTACAGCAAAGAACTGGCCTGCGGTACCGTCTGTTCGACCGGTACCCTAGGGATTCTGATTCCACCCAGCATCATGCTGGTTATGATGGGTGACCGCATCGGTGTCTCGGTAGGCGATCTCTTCCTTGGCGCACTGTTTCCCGGACTACTGTTAGCCTCGCTTTATGTCACCTACATCCTGGTTGTCGGTTTTTTACGCCCAAGCTCGGCACCTGTTCCTGAGGATGCTGAAAAAGTTACGCTGAAAATTCTGTTTAACGTGCTCTGGGCGGTATTGCCTACGGCGGGTTTGATTCTCGCGGTACTGGGGTCGATATTTTTTGGGATTGCGACGCCTACCGAAGCATCCGGGGTCGGCGCCTTAGGTGCGACCCTGTTGGCCTGGAGTAAAGGTCGGCTGTCGGTCGCGGTGTTGCGCGAAGTTGGACGCGAGACCAGCAAAACCACGGCCTTTATCTTTGCCCTGTTGTTGGGCGCTACCGCCTTTTCGCTGGTCTTACGGGGTCTGGGTGGAGACGAGCTGATTGAGGGCGCGCTGACGGGCCTGCCCTTTAGTCCTACCGGTATTGTCATCTGCATTTTGGCCGTCACTTTCCTGCTGGGATTTTTCCTGGACTGGATCGAACTGACGCTGATCATTCTGCCGCTAGTCGCCCCTGTCGTCGCTAACCTGGGCTTTGACCTGATCTGGTTTACGGTACTGTTCGCCGTTTGCCTGCAGACCTCCTTTCTGACGCCACCGGTCGGTTTTGCGCTGTTTTATCTCAAAGGCGTCGTTCCAGACGGGATCAACTTAGGGCATATTTACCGGGGCGTTGTGCCCTTTATTCTGATCCAGCTGGTAGGCCTGTCTATGGTGTTTTACTGGGAGGGGATCGTTACCTGGTTGCCTGCCGTCGCCTACGCCCCTTAATCATCATTAGCCTCTAAAGAAATACGGAGATTCCCATGTCTACTCAAATTATTCTTCCGCGCATACTGCAAGTGGGTGCCGGAGCCAGTCAGGAAATCCCCTCGGTGCTGGTCAGTCTGGGCTGTAAGCGACCGCTCATTATCACCGACAAGATGATGGTCGAACTCGGCTATGCCGAGCGCATCCAGAACTGCCTAGCACCCCATCAGGTCAGCGCCGATGTTTTCGATGATACGGTGCCTGAGCCTACGATCAGCTCCATTCAGGCGGGTGTTGCAAAAGTCCGTAGCGGTCATTACGACTGCATCATCGCCCTGGGTGGCGGCAGCCCGATCGATAGCGCCAAGGCCATCGCCATTCTGGCCAAGTTTGGCGGCACGATGCGTGACTATAAGTTCCCGCGCATCGTTCATGAGGCGGGACTGCCGATTATTGCGGTGCCCACGACAGCAGGGACCGGATCAGAAGCCACCCGATTCACCATCATCTCTGATGAAACCACCGACGAGAAGATGCTCTGCGTTGGCATCGGGTTTATGCCGGTCGCAGCCCTGGTTGATTTCGAACTGACCCTGAGCCTGCCGCCCCGCATTACCGCCGATACCGGCATCGATGCGCTGACCCATGCGATCGAGTCCTACGTCAGCCAGAAGGCTAACCCCTATAGCGACAGCCAGGCACTGGCCGCTATGCGGTTGATTGCACCCAACCTGCGCAGGGCTTTCCATGACGGTAGCGACAAGCGGGCACGTGAAGCGATGATGCTCGGTTCGACGCTGGCGGGGATTGCGTTCTCTAACGCGTCGGTCGCTCTGGTCCACGGCATGAGCCGTCCCATCGGGGCGGCCTTTCATGTCCCGCATGGACTGTCCAACGCGATGCTGCTGCCGAGCGTCACCGCTTTTTCGATTCCCGCAGCGCCCGGACGTTATGCCGACTGTGCCCGGGCCATGGGTGTTGCCGGCGAGCAGGATAGTGACGAACAGGCCAACCTGAAGCTGTTGGCTGAGCTTGAGGCGATCAACACTGAACTGAAGGTGCCAACGCCTGCCCAGTTTGGTATCGACCCTGAAAAATTCAGGGCACTGATGCCGACCATGGCAGAACAAGCCCTGGCTTCGGGTTCACCCAACAATAATCCTCGAATTCCCAGTGTCGATGAGGTCATCGCGATCTATCAACAGATCTGCTAATTCAACGCTTTACCTTTATACCCAACATTTATACCCAACATCTATACCCAATATTTATACCCCACAACAGGAGCACCATCATGGCTACCGTAGGACATCTGATTAATGGCGAAATCGTCATCGAAGGTTTTCGCAGCCAGGACGTTTTTAACCCCTCCACTGGCGAGGCGAGCAAGCAGGTCGATCTGGCCTCTAAAGCCACTATCGAAAATGCGATTGCAATCGCCCAAGCAGCCTACCCTGCGTGGCGCAATACCCCCGTCATCAAGCGCGCCCGAGTGATGTTTAAGTTTAAGGAACTGCTGGAAAAAAACGCCGATCATATCTGTAAGTTGATCGGTGAAGAGCACGGTAAGATCAGCCACGATGCGGCAGGAGAGTTACAGCGCGGTATCGAAAATGTCGAATACGCCTGCGGTGCTCCCGAGCTGCTCAAAGGCGAACATAGCAAAAACGTCGGCCCCGGTATCGACTCCTGGAGCGAGTTTCAGCCACTGGGTGTGGTGGCCGGTATCACGCCCTTCAACTTCCCGGCGATGGTCCCGCTGTGGATGTACCCCATGGCGATCGTATGTGGGAACTGCTTCATCTTGAAGCCATCCGAGCGTGATCCCAGCTCTACGCTGTTTATCGCCCAACTGTTGAAAGAGGCCGGGCTGCCCGATGGTGTTATGACCGTGATCAACGGTGATAAAGAAGCGGTTGATACGCTGCTGTATGACGACAGAATTAAAGCGGTCAGTTTCGTAGGTTCCACCCCTATCGCCGAATACATCTATACCACGGCCAATGCTAACGGCAAGCGCTGCCAGGCACTGGGCGGCGCTAAAAACCACGCGATCGTTATGCCCGATGCCGATATGGATAACACCGTTAACCAGCTGCTTGGTGCCGCCTTCGGTTCCTCCGGAGAGCGTTGCATGGCACTGGCTGTGGTCATCGCCGTTGGTGATGCCGCTGCGGATGCGTTGATCACTAAGATGACCAAGGCGATGGCGTCTCTGAAGGTGGGTGTCTTCTCGGAGGCCAGTAATGACTTTGGCCCGGTGATCACCGAGCAGCATCGTCAAAAGGTCATTGGTTTTATCGACAGTGCGGAGCAAGACGGCGCCACCGTGGTTGTCGATGGCCGTAATCCCAGCGTCGCAGGGTACCCAGATGGATTCTTCGTCGGTGGAACCCTGATCGATAACGTCACCACCGCCATGGACAGCTACCAGAAGGAGATCTTCGGACCCGTTTTACAGGTGATCCGCGTCGATAGCATGGATGCGGCGATGAAGATGATCAACGATCACGAATACGGTAACGGTACCTGTATCTTTACCCGTGATGGTGAGGCCGCACGCTACTTCTCCGACAACATCCTGGTTGGCATGGTCGGCATTAACGTGCCACTCCCCGTACCTGTGGCTTACCACAGCTTCGGAGGCTGGAAGCGGTCGTTATTTGGTGACTTGCATGCTTACGGACCCGATGGTGTGCGTTTTTACACCAAGCGTAAGACGATCACTCAGCGCTGGCCTTCAGCGGGTGTGCGCGAAGGCGCGCTCTTTTCAATGCCAACGCTGACCTAAAAACGCCTGATTCACCCCCTTAGGCACTCGTCCTCCCTGGCTAGCCTTACCTCTCGTAAAGAGGGAAAAGGCTAGCCTTTTTTGTATGCCGTCATGCGTAGGCTGCTTATAATAGGGGTAATATTAAACAGCAGGATTGACAATGACCGCTCAGCGGAGAGAAAAAGGGTCTTCCATCACCCGAGTACTAGAAATCATCGATGCGGTTTCACGTGCAGAACGCCCTATGTCACCGACGGAACTGTCCTTTATCCTCGACATACCCAAACCCAGTATTCACCGGCTGCTGCAACAGCTTGAAGCCGATAATTACCTGCAAACCAATATGCGCGGCCTACTGGTTCCCGGAGACCGAATGCACCGCATCGCTCTGGGGGTACTCCATAGCAGCCGCTACAAAGCCTTACGCCAGGCCATCCTTAAAAATCTGGCACTAAAGATCGGGGAAACCTGTGGTATCGCGATTCCCGATGGCACCGAAATGATCTATTACGATCGCGTGCAAACCAACTGGCCACTAAGAATCTACCTTCCTGTCGGCAGCCATACCCCTGCCTGGTGCACCGCCAGTGGCAAGCTCTACCTGAGCTCACTGCCGAAAGAGCGCCGTCATCGTATTATCCAAAATTTGTCATTAGACAAGCTGGCACGCAATACGTTGATTGACCCTGAATCTCTGGAAAAAGAGCTGCTACTGATTCAGGTGAATGAGCTGGGTATCGATAACGAGGAATTCGTCGACGGCATGGTTGCTTGCTCCGTACCGATCAAGGATCAGGACGGTAAACTCTTTGCCTGCCTCTTCACCCATGCTCCGATGATTCGTAAAACCCTGGACGATCTGCTCACTTTTGAACCGATACTGCGCCAAGCGGCAATCGAGCTTGGAGAACTATTAAAAGAGCAGGATACGTCTGAACACTAGCCCTCAACGTCTTGCTGCCTTACCCCCCCCCCTCATGCCTGGGCTATCTTGGTGCGCTGGGGATTGGAACCAAAGCATAACGTTCTGCGAACGATTCTAGGTGTAAGAGTCCATCTTTGCTCGAGGGCAAGAGTAGGGACCTATCGAATGACACCGATTGGCTCGGCAATCGCTAGGCGTTGCTCTACGGGCAGCTCTTGCTGTGTAAATCGGCGGTCCTGCCAGTGTATCGTCGCAAATGGCCGATTAATCTTACGCAACCTTATTTTTCTAAAATCAAAAGACTCTTGCTGCGATCGCGATTAGCGGTCGGTCTCACCGGTTCCCCAAGGAACCTCTGACGAATACTGTCGGCTTCCCCTGATTCCTCTATCGCCGTCAGTGCGTGCTGCAAACGGTCGATAACCAGATCGGGCGTCTGGGCGTGAAAGGCGAAGCCGAGTTCTCCCTGCAGCAGCGTAAAGATGCTTTCATACAATCCAGGATCGATACCCGCCTGGCGCATGTTCCACACCGCGACGCCGTAACTGTAGGCGATGGCATCCACCCGTCCTCGGTGGAGTAGTTGAATCAGGTTGTCCGCCTGATTACTGTAGACGACCCTATCCTCAGGAATTCCCAGATCCGTCAACAGTGACGCTCCAATATCATCCCTGACCACGCCGACTCGCAGTGCGCCTATATCGGAGGCGTCGGCGATATGCAGACCTGCCGAAAGGGGTGCCAGCAGTACGATTCGGGTAGCGACGATAGGCCCGACGAAGCGAAACAGTTGTTCGCGTTTAGGGGTGTAGGTCATGGAGAACAGCGCGGTATTGGGTGTGCGCAACAGCCGCGTATAAGATCTCGCCCAGGGTAAAAACTCTATCGGCTGTTCCGGTAGCCCGGCCTGTTTCCAGATGGCTGCCAGCATCTCCACCGACAGGCCAAGGGCTACGCCCTGTTTATCGGTGTGGTTGTAGGGCGGATACTGTTCCGACATCCAGCGGACAGGCGCTATGTTTGGGGGCTCTGATGACGCTTGCAGTCGCGACGGATCCTCGGCTTGATTGGCAAAGGCCTGGCAAGGTAGCAGAAAAATACAGCAGGCCCAGAATAGTGACGGCTTGAACAGCATCCCAGTTATCCTCTACTTTCTCTTGAGATGAGTATGATAACAGCTTCAGGCTTGCGTGCAGCAGGATCTTTGGTTATAAGCGCCTGATCTGTCCCCACGGTCGCCGCTCGGCTCGCGATCATTTAGCGGTGGAGGAATAAGTTCGATTACTTATCAAGATGTTAATTATGCTCTACGTATTTTAAATAAAGCCACTCTGGCGGCATACGTACGTCGATCATCGTAGCAATTGAATGATGGCCACAGCCTGTGAAAACCCGAATCCCGTTTTCTCGCCCGACGGTACGCACGACGCACGCAGCACGCCATATACCGTGGTGTTAGGTTTTGTTGAAATTTGGATCTAGTTTTAGGATTTCTTTATAGAGGAGATCGGCTTCGACCGTCAGATCAGAATAGCCTTGGATATCACCGGTTCTTTGTGCCTGCATGGCTTGTTCCAGCTTAATGCCATAGAGCGTGTTTAATTTTTTTGTAGGATCTTTTTTAAATATAGAAAACATGATTCTACTCAAGTTGTTTTGGATAGGGTGTATACGGTTGAACATCGACGTCAGATCAGCTTTTTAGAATAATTTTTGACGCCCCTTCTATTTTAAGAGCCGCCTCTCTCGCGGCGATCGCTGTTTTCTTAAGATAAAAAGAGGTCAGCCTCCTGCTCGATAGACCGCGCCTCAGTCCTTCTGTTGCCGTAGCATCGCTTTCTTGGTGCCGCTGGTGGCCGCTGCCTCACGCGGATTGTCCGGCCAGTAGTGCTTGGGGTAGCGGCCCTTCAGGTCTTTGCAGACCTGGGGGTAGGTCGTATCCCAAAAGCTGGCCAAATCCTGGGTGATCTGGATCGGCCGTTGCGCAGGCGATAGCAGCTGCAGGGTTAAAGGCAGCTTGCCATCGATCAGCGCGGGGCTCTGCTGTAAGCCAAATAGCTCCTGCAGTCGCACGGCCAGTACCGGCTGCTCAGGATTGCTGTAATCGATGCGGATGTTGGAGCCACTGGGCACCCTGATGCACGGCGGTAGCTGGCGTTCGAGCTGTTGCTGCTGCTCCCAGCTGAGGCGGCTTTGGAGAATATCGCTCAGGTTAAGGCGCTTGAGCTGGGCCAAGCGTTTGATGCCGCTCAGATAGGGGGCCAGCCACTGCTCCAGGGTCGCGAGCAGCGTGCTGTCGGACAGGTCCGGCCAGGACTGCCGGGTATTCAGGCGTCGCATCAGCTCTACGCGTTGCTGCCGGCTGCGATGGGTCTCGTTCCAGGGCAGGCAATCGAGTCCGAGTTGACGGATGCCATCCAGCAGGCCGTCGATACACTGCTGCCCGGTCAGCTCGCTGATAGGACGGTGCTGTAGGCGCAGTTTGCCCAGCCAGCATTCGCGGTGGCCGCGGACGGACTGGGTGCTGGTATCCCAGCCAACCTGATCCCGGTGGACCAGCTGGGCCGCAAACTGTTGCTGTAGCTGTTCCAGCTCGACCGCGGCGGCTAGATAGATCCGCGCGCTGCGGGCGTGGCCGTCGAGTTCGGCGCAGACCAGATAGGGCGCTTCGCAGAGGCGGTCATAGTCGCGAAACTCGGCACCTTTGCCGTTGCGGAGCAGGTATTGACGGCTGTTTGAGCTGCCTGTGCTGTTGTTGCTGTTGTTGGAGGAGCTCGGTTGGTCGCCCCGGCGCTGGCCGATCCGGTCGGGAAAGGCGAAGGCCAGCAGCAGCCCGGCGCTGTCGGCACTGTTTTTAGCGTCGCTAGGGTCGCTGGCATCGGTATGGAGTTGCCGGCTCCAGCGGCGGGCACTTTCACGGATACGTTGCAGCTGGGGTTCTTTACGGCCGTGCTGCAGTTGCAGTAGCCGGACCTGCAGGTCGGCGCCCTGATCGCGGCTGGAGAGCGGATCGCGTTCGCTGAGCAGCGCGGCGATCTGACACCCCAGCCAGCCCAAGCCGAGGCGTTTGGCGTGCAGCATCATCGTTCCTAGGCGTGGATGAGTGCCCAGTTGCGATAACTGCTTACCGCTGGCGGTGAGTGCGCCTGAGGCGTCCAGGGCGCCGAGTTGCAGCAGCAGTTCCCGGGCCTGTTGCAGATGGATTGGCGGTGGCGGGTCGAGCCAGCTCAGCTCGTTTGCGCTGCAGCCCCAATGCGCCAACTCTAGCACCAGCGGGGCGAGGTCGGCATGCAGTATCTCGGCCGGTGACTGGGCGCTGAGCGGGTGTGATTCGGACCAGAGCCGAAAACAGCGACCGGGCCGCAACCGGCCGGCGCGACCGCGGCGCTGATCGGCCGAGGCTGCGCTGACGACCTGGGTTTCCAGCCGGGTCATGCCGCTGCGCGGATCGAAGCGAGGCAGGCGCATCAGGCCGCAATCGATCACGGTGCTGATGCCGTCGATGGTCAGGCTGGTCTCGGCGATGGAGGTCGCCAGTACCACCTTGCGCTGACCGGCGGCGCTGGGTGCGATGGCCAGATCCTGCTGCTGGGCTGATAAGCCGCCGTAGAGCGGAATCAGCTCCAGAGTACTGAGTAAGGTGCCGGGCCAGAAGCGTTTCTTGAGTGCCTGCAGGGTGCGATGGATCTCGCCGCTGCCGGGTAGGAAGCAGAGCAGGCTACCATCATCGTCCTGGAGCGCCTGTTCGATGGCTCGAGCGATGCGCTCGGGGTCAAAGGGCGAGGGCGAGCCGTCCAGGTAGTGGGTCTGAACCGGAAAACTGCGCCCGGCGCTGCTGATGATAGGGCAGTCCTGGCCCAGCAACCCGAGCAGCGGCAGCGGTTCCAGGGTCGCCGACATAATCAGGATGCGCAACTCGTCACGCAGCAGCTGTTGTGACTGCAGCAGTAGCGCCAGCCCCAGATCTGCCTGGAGATTACGTTCATGAAACTCATCAAAAATAACGCAGCCGATCCCTTCCAGCGCCGGATCGGATTGCAGCATTCGGGTCAGAATACCCTCGGTGACGACCTCGATCCGCGTGTTGGGGCCGACCCGGGTATCCAGACGCGAGCGATAGCCAATCGTCGCCCCGGGCTGCTCGCCGCGTTCGTGAGCCATAAAACCGGCGGCGCTGCGGGCCGCGATACGGCGCGGTTCTAGCATCAGGATCTTCTGGCCTCTTAGCCAGGGCTGCTCGAGCAAAGCCTGCGGCACACGGGTGGTCTTGCCGGCACCGGGAGACGCTTGCAGCACGCAGCGGGTATGCAGGCGTAGTGCCTGGCAGAGTTCGGGCAGCAGCGCATCTATCGGCAGGGAGGTGAGAGTATTTGGTGCGGCTGTTTTAGGGATGGATAGGTCTAGGATAGAAGGCTTAGGCATGGATAGATTAAGGATAGAAGGCTTAGGCATGGATGGGGACCGGGACTCTTGGGGCGGAGGCTGTCGGGACCGGTAAAGGTTTGCTAGCCTAGCACGCTGGGGTAAGCTGGCAAACCGTGCCGGTGCTTGTTTATATCCTGAGGTGATTCTAAGTGTCAGATACAGATAAGATTGTTGATATCAGCGCTGCCCGGTTTCGTAAGGATCATCAGCGTAAAGAGGACCAAGTCGAGCAGCTGCGTGATCGCTTTACTCGGGCGCTGGGGCTGGAAAAAAAGACCGTCGTTAAGGGCGGACTGTGGAACTTTAAGCAGAAAAAGAAGAAGCAGGCACTGAAACAGAAGGCAAAAGCTAAGCCAGGCAAGCCCAATCCTGAGGGCGGGTAGGCCCGGTGCGACTGCGTTTCAGGATTGTTCAGGATGTGTCAGTGCGCGTATTTGTGTTTCATATAGGTGATGCCTGGGGCAAGCACCAGTTTCCAGGCCAGTTCGATGCGGTCGTCAAACAGTGGGTCATACTCAGCGACAGTCGCCAGGAGATTTTCTAGCCATAGATCATACAGATCGGGGTGAATGTCGAGATGATGGTGGTTGTGTCGGATCGCGATAGCCTCGATGTAATCGTCGGAGCTATTGGTGGTGTAAAACATCAGCAGGCGATAGAGCGATTTCTCCAGCATGGTCTCCTGCTTGGCCATGTCGGTGTTCCTGAATGCCTGGACGATGCGCGGGTCGGCCCCCAGAAAACGACGGTAGAAGCATTGAAAAAAGGATAGCGACAGCTTGCGTTGCAGGCAACGCTCGAAACTCTGGTCGAAAACTTCCTCGTAATCCATTACGCCCTTCTCCGTATTCAACATAACCGCTTCGCAGTCATTATAGAACAATCTAATACGGGGTCTGGGCCGGATGCAAGGGTCGTCAGCCATGCTGGCCGGTATTGCATCCAAGAGGCACGGGGTGAACGCTATAAGTAGCTTATAGGTGGATAGGTAGCGCAGATTAAGGCGTCTTAGCGCTGAAGCGTTGCCGTGCAGCGGTTATCCAGCCGGATTTGTATTTAAGGATGGCGATTATCGGGATCAGGTTGAGCAGGGCCAGGAGGACAAAAAATTCGGGGATACTCCAGTCGGCGACCCCTAATAAGATCCCTCCGGCTAGCGCCGAGGCGATCATTAGTAGGGCGTTAAGAATGTTGTTGGCGGCGAAGCACTGGGCTCGGTTGTCGTCATGGGTGTGGGCTTGAAACAGGGTAAACAGCGGGACGATGTAGAGTCCGCCAAAGAGGCCGATAAGCACAAAATCCAGTGTGACTCTCAGGCCGCTCAGACTCAGCAGCTCAGTCAGCCCGACACCGGCGGGCAGCACCGCGGCGGGAGTGGCCCAATAAAGATCGACGCCGGCCAGCAGCAGGCCGACCAGGCCGACCAGGATAAGGTCACGTCCCAGGGGGTCGTGCTTGAGTCGATGGCAAAGGGCAGAGCCGGTGCCTATCCCCAGGGTAAAGAAAAACAGCAGCCAGCTGACGCTGTAGCTACCGCCGCCCAGGTTGGCGGCGGCATAGTGAGGAACCTGAGTGAGGTAGGCGGCTCCGAGAAACCAGAACCAGGAGATCAAGAGCATCAATAGCTTGAGTTGCTTATCGTGCCAGACACTGGCCAGTAGGTTTCGACTTTGGCGCCAAAGATGAAGATCGATGCGGTGGCTGGGACCGACCGGAGTCTTGGGAATAAAGAGCGAGCTGAACCAGCCGCACAGCGCCTGCAGGCAGAGCATCGCCACCAGTATTTCGGTGCCGTATTGGAGTGGGTAGAGAACCCCTGCGACCAGCGTGCCGGACAGGATCGCAGCAAAGGTGCCCGCCTCGATAAGGCCGTTAGCGGGCATCCATTGCGATGGTGGCAGGTGCTGGGGGATGATCGAGAACTTAATCGGGCTGAATAGCGCCGATTGGGTTGCCATCAAGAACAGCAGTGCCAGCAGCAGGCTGACCTGGTGTTGCAGCAGGGCGTAACCGGCCAGCGACATTAACAACAGTTCCAAGGCTTTAAGCAGGGTGATCAGGCGAGACTTCTCGAAGCGATCGGCAAGTTGACCTGCCAGGGCCGAGAACAGCAGGTAAGGCAATATAAAGAGTCCGGCGGCAAGGTTGGTGAGCTGATCGATCTTCCCTGCCGCCTGGCCAGCTGCTTCAAAGACAAAAATAAGTATCAGGGTGTTCTTGAACAGATTGTCATTGAACGCCCCCAAAAACTGGCTGAGGAAGAACGGGCCGAAACGACGCGACAGGATAAGGCGCTCAGAGGCGGCGGTCTGCGGGGCCGCTGGGGCCGCTGGGGCCGCTGGGGCCGCTGGGGCCGAAGTCTGAGCGTTCTGATGAGGGGGCATGGCGCTATTCTCCGTTTGACAGCCGGCAATGATAGGCAGCAATAGCGTGGTTCGCAAATGTGACGCCGCCTTTTGGTGGCGCTACGGCGCGACTCTTATTGAGTCGGGCGCGCGAATCGACTAGGCTGTCCGGCTGCCTCTAAGAGAAGCTGTTGTTTTGCCGGTAGTTCTAATGTCGTATTGTGGCAGTGCGGCAAAGTGATTACCTTGCAGGCTGGTAATTTTTGTTTCCTGAGAAAGGATGCTTGCTGCACTGGATTTGTTTTCAGGCTTGGTGTTTTAGCTCCGTGTTTAGACGACCTGTAGCCGGCTATTAGAGCGTAAGACCGAAGCCGCAGTGTTGCGTTATGGTAGGCCCCGCTAAGATCGGGCCTGCATACCAATCAATTTTTAAATTATGGAGTGAGCATTAATGCGGATCATCTTGCTGGGCGCCCCTGGCGCAGGAAAGGGCACTCAAGCTCAATATATTACCGAAAAATACGGTATTCCACAGATCTCCACGGGCGATATGCTACGTGCGGCGGTGAAAGCGGGTACCCCTCTGGGTAAGGTTGCCAAGGGTGTTATGGATGCCGGTCAGCTGATCTCCGATGAGATCATCATAGGTCTGGTTAAAGAGCGGATCGGGGAATCCGATTGTGCTAACGGCTTCCTGTTTGATGGCTTTCCACGCACCATTCCTCAGGCCGATGCGCTTAAGGACGCGGGTGTCAGGATCGATGCCGTCGTCGAGATCGATGTGGCTGACGAAGAGATCGTCAAGCGCATGAGTGGTCGTCGAGTGCATCCGGGATCGGGTCGCACCTACCATCTGGTGTTTAATAAACCCCAGCTTGAGGGTAAGGATGATGCGACAGGTGAAGATCTGGTGCAGCGTGTCGATGATAATGAAGAGACCGTGCGTGATCGCCTTAATGTCTACCATGACCAGACGGCCCCGCTGATTAACTACTATAAGAGCTGGGGTGTTATCGATGCCAGTACCGCCCCCGAATACGTCTATGTTGCGGGTGTGGGATCGGTCGGCGATATCCGCGATAAGGTGTTTGCAGGTCTCGCATAAGCCTTAGTGCCCTGAGCAGGACACTGATAAAAACCCGCCTTCGAGGCGGGTTTTTTTTGGCTATGTACCTCCCTGTGGCCGGCGGGTTGTTATTCTGAGGCGTGCATGACGTGCAACTTATTGCCGTCAAGATCTCGGCAGTAAGCGCCGAAGTAGCCTGGACGGTACCGGTAACCCGGGGCGCCTTCGTCTGTACCGGCAAACGCTAATGCGGCCTGGTGGAACGTCTCTACGGCCGCGTTGCTGGCTGCTTTAAAGGTCACCTGGGTGCCGTTGCCGCGGGTTGCTGGCTGTTGATCGAAGGGTTGTATGATCCAGAAACAGCTGGACCCGCCGGGTAGGCCGTAGCCGATCTCGTCGTCCGCTTCCATCGTGCGGACCATCCCCAGGGTGTTGAGCAGGCGGTCGTAAAATGCGGCCGCACGGGCGAGGTCGTTGGTGCCGAGGCAAACGCCTAAAAGCATAGTGGTTTAATCCTTAAAATCGGGTGTGAGTGTTTATCTGCAGTGGCTGAGTTCAGCTGAATCGCTAGGACCGCAGAGCAGGATGAAGGCGGCAGTCCTCTCAGGCGGGTCTGATGGCGGTAACGTATGACCCCTGGCGAGGTTGCCTTCGAGGATGATAGCGGAGCTGATCCGCAGATTATACCGTGCCAAGGACAGGCCGATGCTATCTGCTCAATGTTTGCGGCCTTATGCTAACCGGCAGCAGCAGGGCGTAGGGGCAGGGCGTAGGGGCAGGGCGTAGGGAGAGGGAGGAGCCTGAACAGGGGCTGTTCAGGCTGATTAAAATCTGTAAATGATTTAGGACGTCTGTGGCTTACTCAGGGACCGCCGCATAAGCGACGACTTCGCAGAGCATCTCTTCGCGCGCGAGGCCGGCGACGATCATCGCCGCACGATTGGGATAGGGTGCGTCGAAATACTCGGCGTACACCTTGTTGAACGCCGGCAACTGATCCCGTGCGGTGACATAGATAAGCACCTGCGTCACATCGGCCATCGTTAATTCAGCCGCTTCAATCGTATGCTTAAAGTTCTCCATCGTCTGACGCGCCTGGGCTTCGATGCCACCCTCCACCACCTTACCTTCAGTGTCGATAGGGATCTGGGCCGTGGAGAGCTGACCATTGGCGATGACCGCCCATTCCAGGGGTGCCTTAGAAGCGAACAGTTTGGTTTTTACAGCTTTTTTCATAGTGATGGCCTACCCATAAATGACTTAAACGAATCAAACAAATGAACAAAAAAAAGAGCGGTATAGCGACCGCTCCTTGGCATAAGGCGGGCACCGATCAGACGGTGCCCTGTTCGTGCTGAGGGCGGTGTTTAGAGCCCCTGTTCTTTGGCCATCTTCAGTGCGATCTGCGGAGCGGTCCACAGGGACGGCAGCAATATCAATGATACTGGGACCGCCGTGATGACGATGAAGGACTGCAGCGCGGAGATGCCGCCGGAGCCTATCGAGATGAGTAGCGCTGCGATCACGCCCATCATGACACCCCAGAACACTCGGATAGCAGGTTGTGGATGATCTGTTCCGGTCATGACCATCGAGATCGCATAGGTCATAGAGTCACCCGTGGTGGCGACAAAGATGGTGGTCAGGATCAGGAACAGCACCGAGATAAAGAATCCCATGGGCAGCTGCTCGGTGATCGCCAGCAGAGCCGCAGGCAGGTTGAATCCGGTAAAGGGACCCGAAATCACTCCAGGATCGGCCAATTCAAACGCCAGACCACTGCCGCCAACGATGGTGAACCAGAAACAGGTGATGATCGGTGCGACGACCGAGATCAACAGTATCATCTGGCGGATAGTACGGCCCCGAGAGATGCGGGCAATAAACATCGCCATTAACGGACCATAGCCCAGGAACCAGCCCCAGAAAAATACGGTCCACCAGTCCAGCCATGCCGGGCTAGCGCGGAAGGTCGCCATCGGGATGAACTGGTCCAGGTACAGGCCGAATCCATGCAGGTAAGCGTCGATAATGAACGCCGTTGGGCCAAAGATCAGGATGAACGCCATCAGCGCGACTGCCAGAATGACGTTGGCGCGGCTGAGTATCTGGATACCCTTGGTCACACCGCTGACGGCCGAGAGGGTATAGATAGCGATCAGTCCCACCAGGATGGTGACCTGAGTAATATAGGTATTGGGGATGCCGAACAGTTTTTCCAGACCAAAACTCACCTGCAGGCCGAGGAAGCCGATAGGTCCGACCGTACCTGCGACAACCGCCAGCACGCAGCAGGTATCGACAATAGTGCCCAGCGGGCCGGTCATGACCTTATCGCCGAATACGGGGTATAGCAGCGTACGTGGCTTTAACGGCAGGCCTTTTTCATAGTGCAGGTACATAAAGACGATACCGGTCAGGCTGCCGAGAATAGCCCAGGCCAGGAAACCCCAGTGCATAAAGCTCTGCGCCAGGGCATTGTAAGCGGCCTGAGCGGTGCCGGTTTCGCTGCCTGGCATGCCGGAAAACAGCGGGGGTGGCGAGGTAAAGTGTGCCATCGGCTCGGCTGCCGCCCAGAACACGCCGCCACCGGCGAGTAAGGTGCACATGATGATCGAGACCCACTTGAAGGTGGATATCTCTGGAGCTTTGATACCCCCGAGAACGACCCCACCGGTACGGCTAACGGCCAGGATGATCCCGATAAAGAAGGTCAGTAATAACAGCAGCTGCCAATAGGCACCGAACAGTTTGGTCGACGTCGCAAAGCCGGTATTGACCCAGCCCGACACCATCTTGATGTCGTACAGGGCCAATACAGCAAACAGCACTAAGATGCCGCCGCTGATTATAAATACGGGAAGATCGACCCCTTCCAGCCATTTGGTTTTTGACATCGCCGGCTCATCTTTAGGCCGGTTAGCCTGGGTTAAGTTACTGCTCATTTAAGTCTCCCGATGGATCTCTTATAGTTATATTTATGGGTTGATCAGGGTGTTGCTAAGATGACGCAGGGCGGGTGAGCACTGCGTCATCGGTTTACCTGGGGTTGTGAAAGGCGGTTTAGGGGCGTTGTGGTTTTAATGCTTCATCGAGGAAGTGCAGCCAGTTGCGCCCCATGATCTTGGCAACCTCTTCCAGGCTGAACCCGCGATCCAGTAGGCCATGGGTAAGGTTGGAAAAATCGCGACTGTCACGAAACCAGGATAAGGGCCGTGGCCAGTCTGCATTGGCCTTGGAGCCTTCGCCGTAATCCAGCTCTTTAGACCAGCGACCGTTGCGCATCCATTCCAGGACAGACGCCGGCTGCTGCTGACACAGATCGGTCCCTATACCGATCTGATCGATGCCCATAAGATCGGCGGTACTGGCAACCATGTTGCAGAAATCCGTCAGGGTGCAGTCAGGACCGTTTCTCAGGTGGAACGGATAGAGGCTGAAGCCCAGCAAGCCACCGGACTCGCCCAGTGCCCTGAGTACCCGGTCCGACTTATTGCGCTTGGCGGCATGAAAGCTGCTTGGGTTAGCATGTGAAATCACGATCGGACGCTCGGAGATTTCGATGGCATCCAGGGTGCTGCGCTCGCCACTGTGGCTCATATCCACCACCATGCCGACGCGGTTCATCTCCTTGATCGCTTGCCGACCAAAGCGGGTGACCCCGCTATCTTCGGCTTCGTAGCAACCACAGGCCAGCAGGCTCTGATTGTTATAGGTCAGCTGCATGATCATCAGGTTAAGCTCGCGCATCACCTCAATCATGCCGATGTCATCTTCAATCGGAGAACAGTTCTGGGCGCCGAACAGGATGCCGACCTTGCCCAGCTGCTTCGCGAGGCGGATATCATCGGCACTCTTGACCGGCATAATCAGGTCGCTATGCTGTTCGAAACGGCTGTTCCATTCGGAGACGCGTAGCAGGGTTTCGCGAATCTGCTCGTGGTACACGAGGGTCGCGTGGACCATGGTGACGCCGCCGCGATGGAGCTGTTCAAAGATCTCTCGATTCCAGTTGGAATACTGGAGACCGTCGATGACAATCAGGTCGCTGTGCACGTCTTGATTCGCTACTTGCTGCATGATAAAACTCCGTTACGCGCGCATATACGTAGTTTTAACAACGGTGTAGAACTCTTTGGCATAGGTGCCCTGTTCGCGGGGTCCGAAGCTGGAATCCTTACGACCGCCGAAGGGTACGTGGTAATCGGTACCGGCTGTGGGCAGGTTGATCATCACGCAGCCGGTCTTGGCGCGGCGTTTAAAGTCGGTGGCGTACTTCAGTGACGTGGTGCAGATACCCCCCGTCAGGCCAAAGTTGGTGTCGTTAAGGGTGGTTAGCGCCTCTTCGTAATCCTTGACCTTGATAACACAGGCGATCGGCGCAAAGGCTTCTTCACGGTTGATGGTCATGGCGTTGGTGGTTTCGGTGAATAGGGCGGGGCGCATGTAATAGCCCTCGGTGTCCTCTGTCAGGACCTCGCCGCCGTAGACCAGTTTGCCACCTTCCTGCTTGGCGCTTTCCAGGTAGCGTAGGTTCTGCTCCATCTGGCGGGCATCGGCGACCGCACCTATATGAACGCCCTCTTTCAGAGGGTGGCCGACCACCAGTTTCTGCATGCGCTCAATCACTGCGGCAACAAAACGATCGTGAATACCCTCGGTCACGATCAGTCGTGAAGAGGCGGTACATTTCTGGCCGGTGCCGCCGTAGGCGCCACCTACCGCACATTCGACCGCGTTATCGAGATCGGCATCGTCGAGGACTATCAGAGCATTCTTACTGCCCATCTCCAGCTGGCATTTGATCAGGTTGACGGCCGTTGCTACGGCCACTTTCCGACCGGTTTCCAGCGATCCGGTAAAGGTCAGGGCATCGATACCACGCGAGTTGATCAGGGCATCACCCACTTCGGCGCCAGGCCCCATAATCAAGTTGAAGGTACCCGCTGGCAGGCCTTGGCGGGAGATGATCTCGGTCAGCGCCCAGGCACTTGCCGGGACCTGGTTGGCAGGCTTGAAGACGACGGCATTACCGAAGGCCAGTGCCGGAGCGATCTTCCAGGCGCCCGTTGCGGTCGGGAAGTTCCAGGGGGTGATGACCCCCACCACGCCAACAGGCTCGCGGCGTGTTTCAATCTCAACACCCGGGCGAACGGAGTCAGCCGTTTCACCCATCTGGCGGAGTACTTCGGCGGCGTAATAATGGAAGAATTGACCGGAGCGGTAGGTCTCACCGGCGCCTTCGGCCAGGGTCTTGCCTTCTTCGCGGGCCAGTAGCTTACCCAGTTCATCTTTGCGTGCGATCAGCTCATCGCCGATCGCCATCAAGACCGAGTAACGTTGTTCCAGGCCGCTCTTGGCCCATTCGACTTGACCAACGCCGGCGGCTGCGATGGCAGCGATGGTTTGTGCTTTATCCGCCTGTGCATAATGGCCGATCAGATCACTGGTATCGGCCGGGCTGATATTGGCCAGGCTGCTGTTACCCACTACCCACTCACCAGCGATATAATTACGAAATACGGAATCAGACATGTTCACCTCTCGAATGTTGTTGGAAAAATAATAGGCTCTGTGCTTCAATAATAAAAATTAGTAAATACTATTTGTCGATAAGGTTTTCTTATTTGCAGTCTTGCTTATCGGCAGGCTGTCCTATCCGTTAGTCGTAGTGCCGGGAGATTGTCGTGCTGCCAGAGTTGAAAATTGCCCAACTACGTCACTTCGTCTGGGTTACCGAGCTGAAAGGTTTTCATGCAGCTGCCGAAAAAGCGCATCGTACTCAGCCAGCAATCTCGCTGTCGATTAAAGATCTGGAACACAAGCTCGGCGAGGGGCTGTTCGAGAAGCGTAATGCCAAGACGGCTAAGACGGAGCTAACCCCGTTCGGCCATCACTTTCTGCCCAAGGCAAAAGAGCTGATCGCCCACCATGATCGTATCGCCGAAGATATGACGTTGCTGGCCGAGCATAAGACCGGGCACCTGCGCCTTGCTTCCGTGCCCTCCATCGCCAGTCGAGTGTTGCCAGACCTGCTGCTGCGATTTGTTGCCGATACGCCTGATCTGCACGTCAGTTTTTTTGATGACAATTCGAATGCCGTGTTGAAGATGGTCGAAAATCAGCAAGTAGATTTTGGTATCGCTCACCTGTTTCACGAACAGGATCATAGCGACAAGACCTTTACCCCGATCTGGGAAGACCGTATCGGCGTGGTCTGCCCCAACGACCATCCGCTGGCCGATAACCTGGGGCTTCACTGGAAGGCATTGCTCCAGCACCGGCTGATCAGCAATGGTACCTCCCGCCTGCTCGAAGACAGTGAGGCGAGCCCCTTGTTGGGCCAGTCACAATTTTATGTGTCCAATATGATCTCGTTGATCGCGATGCTGGAAGCCGGGTTCGGCATTACCACGTTGCCCTGGTATGCCTTCCCCAAGGAGAGTACGACCCTGAAGTTTATCCCCCTGGTCGCACCCACCGTGATTCGGAGGATCGGTATCGTGCAGCTCAGTAACAAATCGCTGCCGCCTCCCGCCAGGGCGCTGGTCGACTTTATCCTCGCCAGCAGCAAACCTTAAGAGAAGGCTATGTAGCAGTTAGGTGTTGCGATGCTGTCATCGTCAGGCTGAAGCCTAACCTACAAAAGAAGCGCGGTAGGCGGGATGCAATCCCAGCTTACATTGGCCTATGCGAACCTGCACAGATGCAGGCGTACCTGGAGAGGGGTTGCTGGAATGTTGCTGAGATTTCATTCCAGCCTACGGTTCTGTTTTTTTATAGTAAAAGTAATGACTTTATCTGTCTTGATAAGTTTCGCTTATCAAACGATATATCCTTTTTATTTGTATGACATCGCCTTGTTGGTCGATGATGGCAATCAAGCTCGTAGAGAATGTCAGCAAGTCGGTTTCAGATGTCTCAGCGGATCCCTGCGTGCGACGAGGATCGAATAAACGAGTAGATGTGCAGCCATAAAGGATAACAATAATGACGACTTCTGCCGCTATTCAGAACGCCTTGAGGGGTGATAATGCCTTGCCGCTCCGTCCACCCAGCCAGGTGATGGACCTCAAGCGTCTGGGTGCTTTACATCAGAGTCGCTTGAGCTTCATGCGCACCTTGGTGCGCCGGATCATGCGTGAACGTTGGCAGATTGAGGCGGCCCGCTTTGATTTGGATGCCAAGGGCTATGGGACGGTCGTCTATGAAATTAAGGCGCCCCAGGGACTCTTCAGTTTCGTGATCTTTTCTGACTATCTGTCCCCCGAGGATCGCAACGACAGGGTGATTGCCACCCAGTGGGATCTGGCGATGGCCTTGGTGGAAGGCCGGGTAGAAGATACTTATCTGCAGACACTGCGTCAAAATGTCCCCAAACAGGAAGCGGGGCGGGTGGATTCCCGAGTCTTTGTGTTGTCGCGCGCCAATCGCAGCGCCAGAAATTTTGACTATGTTGTGGGCCAGTTGGCCCAGGGCAAGCAGCCGGACGTCGATCGAATTACCCAAGTGGGTTACCTGTACCGCACCACGGCCGTCTACGGTAGCGGTAAGCTGGGCATGGCCGACTGGGAAAAGGTACGTGCCAAATACCCGGATTTTTCCCGACCGTTTGCCGGCGAGATGTTTGTTTGCCTGATGCTGCGTAACTTTAGCCTGCTGCAGGCTGAGCATATCGCCCGCCACCAGGCCCCGAGCAGCTTTCAGCCCATGCAGCCGGAGATTAAGCGTTACTTCGGTATCGGTAATTCCACCGGCCTGGGCATGGCTCCGTTTCTGGTTAATCATCCGCTGCTGATTAACCAGTGGATCGAAATGCGTGAGCTGGCGCTGGCCCGCATTCGAGTGCTGGGTAGCATCAATACCCAGGTCCGGCAGCAACTGGACATCCTCATCGAACGCTGTGCCCAGCATACCCGTGATACCGCGACCGAAGATGCGTGGCAAGCCGACAACAATGCGCAAGTATTGAAAGATCTTGATGCCTTGCAGGCCTATGCCGCCGCTGGCTTCGACGACTGGGACGGGCTGGTCGCCTGGAGTGAGGCAAACAACTCTCTGCAAGGGCAAGAGATGCTGGTGTCGATCATGCTGGAACTCTATCCCGAACTGGTCGACGAACTGGAGGATTACCATGATGCCGAAGAGTTTCTCGATCTGGATCCGCTGATGCCGTTGCAGCAACTTAAGACGGTGATCGAAACCCGCTACGGCTGGGCACTGAGCATCGACTTCAAAGCCGAGGGCGCGCGCGAGACCTGCTGGTACCGTTCCGAAGAGAAGATGGAGCCGCGTCTAGGCAGCATCGCCGATGAAGAGGCCAAGCAGAAACAGATGGCGCTGGGGGTCGGTTACGCGGTGCACAAATGCTATGAACTACTGTGCCAATACATTGCTGAGAATCCTGAGCATACGACGGCTCGCTTTATGGTGGCGCACCCGAAAATGCGCGGCATCGTGCGCCGGATACAAAGCATGAGTCGCTGCGTATATGGGGATATTCAGGCCAATCTGCTGGATCGTGATGTCCTGCCGATGCACCTGCTGCGCTGCAAGCTGGCTTTCTTCGGTGTGGGTAAGTTCGATCCCCGTTCGCGGCTGTGGGTTCGCAACACCATGTTCCAGGGAGCGCCGCTGCTGGAAGATATCGGTAAACCGTTTAACGACGACTGGTTTATGCCACTCGCGCCACTGCAGGCGGGAAAGCCCTGATGAATATTTCCATGAACGAACTCAAGGCAGCCCTACGCCGCTGCTTCGAAGCATCTCACTATAGTGTCGGCAACTATGAAGATGCCGCCAATATGATCCTCTGGTTGGAGAAGCATGGCCTGAATGGTTTAGCCGAGCTGGCGCATGCGCTTCCCTACATCACGGAGGATCTGGATAAACCGCTGAGCAGCGTTATCTATGAAGACAGTACCTCCGCCATTATCGACAGCCACGGCCGCAGCGCGTTTAATTGCATCGCCGCATCGGTCGATTTAGCGCACGCCAAAGCCTTGGAAAACGGTATCGCCACGGTGACCGTGCATAACTGCCACAACCGGATGTTTATCCTCAAGGCGCTGACCGATCGAGGTCGATGCGGTATCAGTGTGGCGGCCTACTGGCAGAACGGTAGCACGGTGGTGACCGAGCATGCTGCCGCGATCAAGGCTGGTGAGCGCTACCCCAGTTACAGCGAAGCGATTACCAGCATTCCCCGCGTCGATGACAAGCAGTCGCTGACGATTATCTGTAGCTCCAGGGTCGACCTGACCGCGTCGTTGCAACAATCCAAGGGTAACCGCAATGCCCGCTATATCAGCGCTGCCGACATCGCCGAAAACAAGGAGCAGACGGTGGGGCTGGGTATCGAGATTGACAGCCAGGTGTGGGCTCAGATCAATAAAATAGGTGCCGGGATCCTGGTTGCCAACACCGATCTGTCCCAGCAGGGTGCCGGTGGTCGGTGACTGTTGCGGGGTGTCTCTTGAAGCCAATGCACCCTGGTTTCGAGTCGATACCTGTGCTGAATAGTCACACAGGACCCTCTGTTTGTTGAAGGGTCCCGGCGTGCTTCTTTCAACGGATCGACACTGATGGCCCTTGCAGATTTTGACCTGCTGGCACTGCTGATCGTTACCTGCGGTATCCTGCTGCAAACCTGCGTGGGTATAGGTTTTGGCCTGTTGGCCGCGCCTTTGCTTTACCTGATCAACCCCGCGTTTGTCCCCGGTCCTATATTGATCCTCGGATTCAGCCTGTCGCTTCTGGTGGTCCTCAATGCGCGGGCCACGTTGAGCTGGCGGCGTATTATGCCGGCCATTATCGCCCGCCTGCCTGGATCCTGGTGTGGAGCGGCGCTGCTGGTTGCGGTGCCGCAATACGGTCTCAGCTTGATGTTCGGAGCGTCGCTCGTGCTGGCCGTCTTGCTAACCTGGCGTACCTCTACGCTGACAACGACCCCTCGAAACCTGGCTATCGGGGGCTTTTTTTCCGGATTGATCGGCACCGCCACCTCCATAGGAGGGCCTCCCATCGCGCTGGTTTATCAGGAACAAAACCGGATCACCACGCGGAATGAGCTGGCGGCTTTTTTTCTGATCGGTACCCCGATCTCTATAGTGATGCTTATTCAGCAAGGTCTTGTCGACCAGGCCAGCCTGTTGCTCAGTCTGGCGCTGTTGCCGGGGGTTCTGCTTGGATTCTGGTTGGCCACCAGACTGGATGGTCATATCGATGCGCGCTCAGCAAAACCCGTGCTCCTGATTATCTCCACGGCGTCTGCGCTGCTGGTGTTATACCGGGGGCTGCAGGGCTGGCTCGCATCCTGATCACCGAATGCAGGCGAGTTAACACGCAGAGACGTTGACCTGGGCTGCACTCCATCCCAGATAGTTGCCAGGCCGTTGGCGACGTTAATGGGCAGCCGATTAACCGATTAGCCGGTTGGCGGGTTGGCAGAGGTCGATCAGCCAAGGCTTCTGCTTGTTCCCGGTATCCTTTTTGTACCAGCTGCTCCCGGTTGTTGCGAATTGGCAGTGCGCAGCCGGCTTGAGGCGCACAGGGGGAGGATTGATTGCCAAAGAGGTGCTGTTTGTGGGGGTGGGTCGCTGTATTTTGAGCGCCGGGTCGTGAATAATGGCGCAGCTTAAATAGGGAGGACGCAGCCACGGCTGCGTGAGGTGAAGGGTTTTTATGAGTCTGAGTATGGCAAAAACAGCGGTTATTCTGGTTAATCTCGGGACTCCGGCAGAGCCGACTGCCGAGGGCGTGCGGCGTTTTCTTAAAGAGTTTCTGTGGGATCGCCGCGTGATAGAAGGCGGGGGCCTGAGGCGCGGGTTCTGGTGGCTGGTCTTAAATCAGCTCATTCTGCGGGTGCGCCCGGCGAAGGTCGCCAAGCTCTATGCGTCTATTTGGGATCAGGATTCGCCGATGCGAACCATTCTCCAGCAGCAGGCCGCGGCGTTGCAGCAGGCGTTGGTCGCGCAATACGGGGAGCAGCCTGCCACTGTGTATGCGGCGATGACCTATGGTGAGCCCGGCCTGAGTCCATTACTGGTTAAGCTGCGCCAAGATGGCTATGAACGCTTGCTGGTGATCCCGCTGTATCCGCAGTATTCCGCCACGTCTACCGCCCCTATCTACGATCAGGTCGCCCGGTTTCAGCTGGCACAGCGTGAGGTGGCAGACATTCGTATTTCGAAGGATTATCATGACCACCCGCTCTATATTAAGGCGCTGGCTGCGTCGGTCAAGCGGCATTGGCAGACACAGGCTCCGGCCGAAAAACTGTTGATGAGTTTTCACGGTATCCCTAAAGACTACGCCGACAAAGGTGACCCTTATCCGCAGCAGTGTTTGCAAACCGCACGCCTGCTGGCGGCCTCGCTGGGGCTGGACGATACCCAGTATCTGGCCACGTTTCAGTCCCGCTTTGGTCCGGCGGAATGGGTTAAACCCTATACCGACAGCACCCTGAAGGCCCTGGCCAAGTCGGGGGTAACATCGGTCGATATGATCAGTCCGGCGTTTTCGGCGGATTGCCTGGAGACTCTCGAAGAGATTGCGATCCAGAACCGTGAGGGGTTTGTTGAGGCCGGCGGCGAGCAGTACCGCTACATCGCCGCTTTAAATGCCGATCCGCTACATATAGAGCTGCTGCTGCAGCTAGTTAAAGAACAGGCCGGGCAGTGGTTTGAGCCGGCCTATGGGGCAAAGTTATGAGTCAGTATTGTTTCGGTATCCATGCGGTGAGTGCGCTCTTGCAGCGTCAGTCTTCGCGCGTCAAGGGCCTTGTCGTGCAGCAAGAGCGCCAGGATAAGCGTATCCAGGAGGTGCTAGACCTGGCGCTGCAGCAGGGGGTGGCCGTGAAGCTGGTCGAGCGTAAGGCGCTGGATCGGCTGGTGGAGGGCTCTCATCAGGGCGTGGTCGCTGAGGTTGAGGCGTTGCAGGCCTGTAATGAAACCTTTCTTGAGCAGATGCTGGGCGGGCTGGATGAGCCGCCGTTCTTGTTGGTGCTCGATGGGGTCACAGATCCTCATAATCTGGGTGCCTGCCTGCGGACCGCAGATGCGGCCGGGGTGCATGCCGTGATCGCACCCAAGGATCGTTCGGCACCGCTGAATGCGGTTGCGATCAAGGTGGCCTGTGGTGCCGCCGAGACTGTGCCCTATGTGGTGGTGACTAACCTGGCGCGCACGCTCAAGATGCTGCAGCAGTCCGGGGTCTGGATCACAGGAACGGCAGGAGAAGCCGAGCAGTCGCTCAGTCAGGCGTCACTCACCGGGCCGATGGCGCTGGTGATGGGGGCTGAGGGGTCCGGGATGCGCCGTTTAACCCGGGAGAACTGTGATCAGCTGCTCAAGATTCCTATGGCAGGCTCGGTCAGTAGTCTCAATGTCTCGGTGGCAGCAGGCGTGTGTTTATTTGAGGCGCTGCGACAGCGCCAGGCAAAATAGCAGCCCGGAACGGATTAATCTGCTTGCCCAGGGTCTGTTATCCCTGTAAAATGCGCGATCCCAAAACCAAGTTAACTCCTTGCTTCTCACTGAACCCTTTTAGGTTCGCGTGTTGGGAGGCTGTTAACCCATAAGGAGAACACAATGCGTCATTACGAAATCGTGTTTATGGTCCACCCGGATCAAAGTGAACAAGTCCCGGCTATGATCGAGCGTTACACCAATCTTATCGAAGGTGATAGCGGCGCGATCCATCGTCTGGAAGATTGGGGTCGCCGTCAGTTGGCATATCCCATCAACAAGATCCACAAAGCTCATTATGTTCTGATGAATGTTGAGTGCAGCAACGAAGCTCTGGTTGAGCTGTCCAACCTGTTCCGGTTTAACGATGCTGTTATCCGTAACCTGGTTGTGCGGATGAAGGAAGCGGTAACGGGTGTTTCCGCTATCAAGGCTTCCGAAGCTCGCGATGACCGTAAGCCTCCTCGCCGTGAAGCTCCAAGGCGCGAAGATCAGGCTGACGACGCTCCAGCGACCAGCGAAGCTCCGGCTTCAGCTGCTGAAGACGCTCCAGAGACTGACGCAGAATAAGTCAGTTCACGCATAGACATTTATTAGGAGAGACATAATGGCTCGTTTTTTCCGCCGCAGAAAGTTTTGCCGTTTCACCGCCGAAGGCGTTGTTCAGATCGATTACAAAGATCTTGAAATCCTGAAGGGTTACGTCAGCGAAACTGGCAAGATCGTTCCTAGCCGTATCACAGGTACTAAGGCTAGATACCAGCGTCAGCTGGCGACCGCTATCAAGCGTGCTCGCTATGTTGCATTGCTGCCCTACACCGACAGCCACCAGTAGGCTGCTGAGGGAACAACTATAATGCGTGCACTGGCCGAGTGGGTAATGTGTGGTCGGCTGCAGGCAATTATTGCAACGGTACTGAGCGCTTCGATTCCACTATTATTTTTGTTGGTCGAAGCGGGAAATGCCCGGTTATTATTGGGTTTGGTAGCTACGGTGTTGATGACACTGAGTGCTGCTATCGTCGGTCTGGTGGTTCTTCGAAGAACGGTCAGTGACGGTGTAGGATTGATGCTATGGGCGCTGTTGCCCGCATTGGTCTGGCTGGTTTGGCGGGATGAAGCTTCACCTCTGGTCGCCCTGCTGGGGACCACCGCTCTGGCGGTTGTGTTGAAGCGGACCGTATCCTGGTCGCAGACGCTGTCTGTGGCCACCGTGGTGGCGCTGATGATCAGTTTTCTGATCGATACGTTGCTGCCGGGTACGCTGATCCAGGTCACTACGGCGGCGGGGCAGCTGATCGAGATTCTCGAGCAGACCCATCCGCAGGTGGCTCAGGAGCTCGACGTTAACTGGTTACGAGAGCTGCTGTTAGGCGTGATCGTGGCGAGTTATCTGGGGACCGTGCTGAGCTCTCTGGCGTTATCGCGCTGGTGGCAGTCGATGCTCTACAACCCTGGTGGTTTCAGGGCAGAGTTTCATGCTTTGCGGCTGCCGCCGCTATTTGCGGCGGCAGGTCTGATCGTTCTGGTATTGGCCAATAGCCTGCCAGGCGAGATGGTCCGCTGGCTGCCGGTGATGATTACACCCTTTATGATGGCCGGCATGGCATTGGTCCACGGTACGGTTGCAAAGAGAAATTTAAGCAGGTCTTGGTTAATCGCCTTTTATACGGGGATGTTTATAGCCGGACCTTATCTGATAGCCTTGCTGATCATGCTGGCAGTTGCTGATAGTTTTATCGACATCAGACACCGGCTGAAGGCAAGAACCTGAGCTTAGGCTCAGAAGAAACTGAAGAGGTTTACGAGATGGAAGTTATTCTACTCGAGAATGTTGGCAGGCTTGGTGGTCTGGGCGATAAAGTAAACGTCAAAGCTGGCTACGGGCGTAATTTCCTAGTGCCTTTTGGCAAAGCGGTACCTGCGACTAAGTCGAACATCGAAAGCTTCGAAGTACGTCGCGTAGAGTTGGAAAAGATTGCTGCTGAGAAGCTTAGTGCTGCTCAGGCGCGTGCCGAGACTCTGAATGTACTCGAGCTGACTATCGTTGCTAAGTCCGGTGACGAAGGTAAGCTGTTTGGTTCTATCGGTACTCGTGATATCGCCGATCTTATCATTGCTGCGGGCGTTGCCGTAGACAAGAACGAAGTACGTCTGCCAGAAGGTGTTATCCGCGAGCTGGGTAACTTCGAGGTTGATGTTCAGATCCACAGCGCCGTGACTGCTACAGTCAAGCTGGCTGTTGTTGCTGAATAGTTTTTAAGTAAAGGCTACACGGCTAACAGGAGTCGCTGCGCGCAGTGATTCTGGTTAGTGTTAAGAGCACCGTCAGGGAAACCTGACGGTGCTTTTTTTTTGTAATTTTAGTAAGCTACATTTCGTCTTTTATCACGCTGGTTAATGGTTACTCAGGCCTGTAGCGATTTGATCCCCAGCTCCTCACTCTATAGTTGTCACCATGCCGCAGATCTCAGAACTCGATCCCGAACTACTTAACGCCAAGACACCTCCGCACTCGCTGGAAGCCGAGCAATCGGTGTTGGGCGGTCTGATGCTGGACGACTCCATCTGGGACGCCGTTAACGAAATTATCGTCGCTGACGATTTTTACCGGCCCGAGCATCGAGTCATCTTCCGTACCATGGATACGTTGTTCAAGGCCGAGCAGCCCATCGATGTGGTGACCCTGTCCGAGGAGCTGGATCGGCATCAAGCCCAGGATCAGGTGGGCGGCATCGATTATCTGATCGACCTGGCCCGGAACACGCCGAGTACGGCCAACGTGCGTGCCTACTCTAATATCGTCAAGGAGCGCGCCACGCTGCGGCGCCTGATCGGGGTGGCGAATGAGATCTCCGAGACGGCGTTCTATACCGAGGGCCGTTCGAGTGCGGATATTCTCGATGAGGCCGAGCGCAAGGTGTTGCAGATCGCCGAGGGACGCAGCAAAGAGGGTGGGCCGCGGAGCGTTAATCCGCTGCTCGAGAGTGCTCTGGACCGCATCGATGAATTATTCACCTCCGGCAGTACCATGACCGGTATCAGTTCGGGCTTCAGTGATCTCGATCAGATGACCTCCGGGATGCAGAAGTCAGATCTGATTATCGTCGCAGCGCGTCCATCGATGGGTAAGACCACTTTCGCCATGAACCTGGTGGAAAATGCGCTGATGTCCCAGGACAAGCCGATCCTGGTCTTTAGCCTGGAGATGCCAGCCGAAGGTCTGGTGACCCGAATGTTGGCATCCTTGGGTAAGATCGATCAGACCCGGGTGCGGGATGGCAAGTTGGAGCAGGATGATTGGCCCAAGCTTACCAACGCGGTCAATCTGCTCAAGGATAAACCCCTGTATATCGATGACAGTTCGGGTATTTCGCCGAGTGAGATGCGCTCGCGGGCGCGGCGGATTATGCGCGAGCATGGCTCTATGGGCATGATCATGGTCGACTACCTGCAGCTGATGTCGCTTAAGGGGCAGGCCGAGAGTCGGACTCAGGAAATCTCTGAGATCTCGCGGACCCTCAAGGCGCTGGCCAAGGAGATGAATTGCCCGGTAGTGGCGCTGTCACAGCTCAACCGAAGTCTGGAGAATCGTCCCAACAAGCGTCCGGTGAACTCGGACCTGCGGGAATCCGGTGCGATCGAGCAGGACGCCGACGTGATCATGTTTATCTATCGTGACGAGGTCTATAACGAAGACAGCGAGTACAAGGGCCAGGCTGAGATCATTATCGGTAAACAGCGTAACGGCCCGATCGGGACCTGTCGGCTGGCCTTTATCGGCAAGCACTCTAAGTTCCAAGATCTGGCCGCAGGCCATTATCAGGAGTATTGATGAGGCTCTGTATGTTGGCTTTTTGTGGGTTGGCTTTTGTGGGTAGAAAGTAGTCCGACAATGTTAGCAAGGCGCTGTCATCGTCAGGCTGAAGCTAACCTACAAAAAACACACCCTGTGGGTCGGCTTTTTGTAGGTTGAATGTAGCCGGGCCCACAGGGAGATAATTACTCCTTCTCGGCCTGTTTGACGAACTTGGCCTTGAACTCCTCAGGAATACCGACGACTTTGCGCTGCTCGTAGTCGAAAAACACCACCCCGGTCTTGGCATGGGCGACCTCGACAGCGGTCTTGCGGTTGCTGAGCAGGAAGTAAAAATCACAGCCATATTTATTGAAATCGCCGATACCCACGTCGATTTGAATCTGGTCGCCGTGAAATCCCTCGGCTTTGTAGATGATGGCCGTGTCGGTCATGATCAGGCCCAGGCCTTCAATATCCAGCTCGGCGTATTGGTACTGTTTCAAAAATTGCACCCGTGCCTCATGTACCATCGCCAGCACGGCGTCGTTACCCAGGTGGCCTCCGTAGTTGATGTCGCTAATGCGTACCGGTAACTCGGTGCTGAAGGTGAAGTGACGGGGCATATCGATCTTGATTCGTGCCATAGGGCTAAAATCCTCAGCTGTTTGTTAAGACTCGGACCAGCGCTTGGGTGAGCTGATCCAGTTGCTCGGTGGTGATTATATAGGGCGGCATCACATAGACCAGTTTGCCGAAGGGTCTGACCCAGACGCCTTGGTCGACAAAGGCTTGCTGAATCAACGCCATATTAACCGATGTTTTCATCTCCACAACACCTATGGCGCCCAGGACCCGGACATCGGCGACGCTTTCGAGTTGTCGGCAGGGTTCAAGCCCCTGCCTGAGTCCGCTCTCGATGCGCGCTACCCGGGGCTGCCAAGGATCGTCCTCAAGCAGCTGCAGGCTGGCGTTGGCGACCGCGCAGGCTAGGGGGTTGGCCATAAACGTGGGTCCGTGCATAAAACAGCCCGCCCCCCCCTTGGAGATGGTTTCGGCGATGGCGGCTGTCGTCAGTGTAGCTGCCAGGGTCATGTAGCCGCCGGTGAGGCCCTTACCGAGGCACAGGATATCCGGGCTGATGGCGGCATGTTCGCAGGCGAATAATCGACCGCTGCGGCCAAAGCCGGTCGCTATCTCGTCGGCGATCAGCAGCAGTCCGTACTCGTCGCAGAGTGCTCTGGCCTGCTTGAGATAGTCCGGTGAGTAGAAGCGCATCCCGCCGGCACCCTGAACGATAGGTTCGAGAATCAATGCTGCCAGCGTTTGATGATGCTGCTCGAGCAAGGCTCGCAGTGGGGCGATGTCGGCATCGGCGCAGGGTTGCTCGAAGCCGCATTGTGGCGCGGGAGCAAACAGCTGTTGAGCCAGCACGCCGCTGAACAGCTCGTGCATGCCGTTAACCGGATCGCATACCGCCATGGCCCCGAAGGTGTCGCCATGGTAACCATTACGCAGCGAGAGCATGCGGATCTTGTCGCTCTGACCCCGTGCCTGCCAGTACTGAATTGCCATCTTGATCGCGACTTCCACCGCGACTGATCCCGAGTCACTCAGGAATACCCTGTCCAGCCCCTCGGGTGTCATCGCCACCAGCTTGCGGCTGAGTTCGATGGCCGGTTTATGGGTGAGCCCACCAAACATCACATGGGCCATGTCGTCAATCTGCTGCTTGGCAGCCGCATTAAGAGCCGGATGGCCGTAACCGTGGATGGCTGACCACCAAGACGACATACCGTCGAGCAGTTGCCGGCCATCGGCGAGGTGCAGGTAAGCCCCCTGAGCGGAGGCGACGGGATACACCGGCTGCGGTTCGGTCATCGAGCTATAGGGGTGCCAGATATGCTGCTGATCAAAGCGCATGTCGTCGGGAGTGATCTGCATCGATTTAGGTGTCCTGGGGGGTTATTTGGCGTTCAGCAGTTCGATCGAATAGCCATCCGGGTCTTTCACGAAGGCCAGAATGGTGGTGCCATGCTTCATGGGTCCGGCCTCGCGGACGACATTGCCGCCCAGGGCCTTGATCTGAGCGCAGGCCAGGTAGACATCCTCGACCTCGATGGCGAGATGACCGAAGGCATCGCCGTGCTGGTACTGGTCGGTATCCCAGTTGTGGGTCAGCTCTAGGGCGGTGTTAGTTGCTTCATCACCGTAGCCGAGGAAGGCGAGGGTAAAGCGTCCCTCGGGGTGCTCACTGCTGCGCAGCAGCTGCATGCCGAGGAGTTCGGTGTAGAATTTGATTGAACGCTCGAGGTCTGTGACGCGGAGCATGGTGTGTAGTAGGCGCATAGTTGGCATCTCCTGTTAAAGGCTGTGGGCAGGGTAACTGTGTGCTTAGCCATATCCCTAGGCTATAAGGCTACGGGCTATAGGTTACGGGTTATCGGTTATAGGTTATAGGGTTGTGTTGCTGTACAGCTGCTTTGGGCGCGGATTATAATAACGCGCATTGCGGTCTCGTTGGGATATGAGTAGGGCGGGTGTTTCGGTCTAAGTCTAAGCCAAATAAATTCTAGGGCTAGGAGCAGAACGGATGTTTCGGTCCGTCTCAAGGTAGCGTCAAATAAATTGTAGGGATAAGAGGAGAGCGGATGTTTCAGGATATATCAAAAAAAGTGAATGCATCGATGGAACCCTTCAAAGAATTGATGGAGATCCAGACTCGAATGCTGGACCGGCTAACCAAGCAGCAGCTAGCCTGCGCTCAGGCGTGCATGAATTCGACCCTAAGCCAGACCCGGGCGTTTAAGCAGTGTAGCTCGGCAGAGGAGTTGATTGATCTGCAAACAAGATTCACCCAGTCGGTAGAGGAGACGTTTCAGCAGGCCAGTAAAGATAACTTACAGGCGTTTTCCGAAGCCCGGGAGTCGATAGAGCGCATGTCCCAGGGTGCCTTTGACGCCTTCGCTCCAAAAAAATAGACGCCAGATTCGAGTGTGTTAGGCGCTAACAGAAATTTAAGAGAGGACACGTGTGAAGATAGCCCTGTTTTACGGCTCCACCACCGGAAATACCGAAGATATAGCCGAGCTGATCGAGCGAACGCTTAGCCAGGATCAGCTCGATCTTTACAACGTGGCCGATGAACCCCTGCTGCACGCCAACGACTATGATCAGATCATCATGGGTATTCCGACCTGGGATTACGGTGAGATTCAGTCTGAGTGGGAAGAGGTCTGGGGTGAACTCGATAGCCTAGCGCTTAGCGGTAAGCGCATCGCGCTGTTCGGTCTGGGCGATCAGATCGGCTATGGAGACTGGTTTCTCGACGCGATGGGTCTGTTGCACGATCGGTTGGTCGACAGGGGCGCTCAGCTGGTCGGTTACTGGCCGGTCGAGGGTTATGACTTCAGTGCCTCTAAAGGGTTGACTCCTGATGCGACTCGGTTTGTAGGTTTGGCGCTTGACGAAGATTGTCAGCATGAGCAGACCGCGGAGCGGGTTGAGCGTTGGTGTGTGCAGGTTCGTGAGGAGTTTGAACGTGGCTAAGCCGGGGCGAACAGGGTTGATTCGGATTCTTTATGCCGCCCGATATTCTTGGCAAGGTTTTAAGGCGGCCTGGACGCATGAGGCGGCGTTCCGGCAGGAGTTGCTGCTAGCGGCAGTGCTGCTGCCGCTAGGCTTACTGGTTGCGGCTGATGCGGTCGAGTTGGTTTTGCTGTGGTTCAGTCTGGGCTTGGTATTGTTGATGGAACTGCTGAACTCCGCCATCGAAGCGGTCGTTGATCGGGTCGGCTCCGAGTCGCATCCCCTGTCTGGTCGGGCTAAAGATATAGGTTCAGCCGCCGTCTCTTTGGCCTTGTTATTAGTCGTGATGACCTGGGGTCTGATTGCGGCCAAGAATTGGCCACTGGGGTAGAGCCGGGTTGTACCCGCGCTCAAAAATTAATAGAACCATAAGGAGGAATCGTATGAGAAGCGTGTCGATACCAAGATTGAAAGTCGTCCTGTTGTTGTGGCTGGGGTTGTTGTCCGTAGGGGTGATGGCGCCTCTGCAGGCGGCTGAGGAAAAGCCGGAGCAGGTGATTAATGCCAGTTATCTGTCGATCCAGAAGTTGATCAATGATCAGGTGTTGGTTGCCGGGATGCAGGAGCAGAAGCTGCTGGATTTGATGGAGCTTGAGCTTGGGCCGGTGATCGATTTTGAGCGGATATCACGCAAGGTCATGGGTAAATATGCCCGCCAGGCCAGCGATGCCCAACTGCTGGATTTTAATCAGGTGTTTAAACGCACCCTGGTCAACACCTACAGCAAGGGCCTGGATCGGCTCGATGAGCTGGATACGTTTGAGGTTGGGAGTGCGGATTATGATGCCAGAGGCATACGCGCCAGTGTCGGTTCAAGCATCGTTCTTAAAGGTGGGGAGCGTTATCAGGTGCAATACTCGCTGTTTCTAAATGAGCAGTCGCAGTGGAAGGTTGAGAATCTGGTTGTCGAAGGGATCAATATAGGCCTGGTATTCCGGAATCAGTTTGCGCACTATATGGAGCAGTATGATGACATTTCTAAAGTGATCGCCAATTGGGGTGTTACCAAGGTAGAAGGGGAAGGTTGAGATCCTGGTGTTCCGGAATCAGTTTGCCCACTCTAGGGAGCAGGCTGATGAACTCTTTAAGGTGGTCTGACCAGGATGATCACTAACGGCGAGTGTTAAAACGGACTATTTTCAATCTGCCAGGAGCGGCAACCTATGATCGCAACCCAGACCGGGGTCATGGTTGTGTTGATGATTGCGGTCGCGTTGCTGCTCGGATCCGTCTTACGCCGCTTGACGAGCAACAGCCGAGTGCCCTACTCGGTGACGCTGCTGCTGGTCGGACTGATGATCGGATGGCTCGATCGTTCGTTGCTTCTGAGCGCCTCTCTACCAGAGTTCCATCTGGTTTTACAAAGCGTCACCCAGCTCGACCCCCATCTGATTTTATTTCTGTTTCTGCCCACCCTGATCTTTGAATCAGCCTATTCGCTGGAGCCACATCTGTTGCGCCGCGCCTTGCCGCAGATCGCGTTGTTGGCGCTGCCTGGCATGTTGATCAGTGCGCTATTAACGGCAGTGCTGGTGCGCTGGTTGTTGCCCTGGGGCTGGAGTTGGCCGCTAGCCTTCCTGTTTGGTGCCTTGATCAGCGCCACCGATCCGGTGGCTGTCGTGGCGCTACTGCGCGACGTCAGTTCGCGTAAGCGACTGGAGACTTTGCTAGAGGGTGAGTCGCTGTTTAATGACGGCACGGCCATTGTCTTGTTCTCGGTCTGTTTCTCTATTTTATTGAGTGTCGATGAGGCCTCGATCGGCCTGGGTACTATCGCCTTCGAGTTGCTCTGGACCGTCGCCCTGGGTGGTCTGGCCGGCTGGCTGTGCGGCAAGCTGGTTATTAGCGCCGTAGGGCGAATCTATAACGATCCGTTGGTCGAGACCACGCTGTCGATCGCCTGTGCCTATCTGGTCTATTTTGTGACTGACTCGGTGCTTCAGGCTTCAGGCGTGGTGGCGGTGGTGGTGTTCGGGTTGGTGCTGGCCGGTAAGGGGCGGGCTCGATTTTCTACCGAAGCGCTCGAGTTCCTGCACGCGTTCTGGAGTCTGTTGGCCTACATGGCTAATACGCTGATCTTTCTGGTGGTCGGGTTGCTGATCGCCGATCGTATCGAACTCTTCGATCGGACGAGCTGGGAACTGCTGCTGGCGCTCTATCTGGGGCTGCTGCTGATCAGGGCCTGTACGGTCGTGCTGCTGATGCCGTTGCTGCGGCGCCTGGGTTTTGGCTTAGGCAGGGCCAAGGCGCTGGTGCTGATCTGGGGCGGTTTACGCGGCGCCGTCGCCCTGGCGTTGGCGCTGATGCTGGCGCAGCATCCGGGTGTCGACAGCCGCTGGAGCGAGCAGGTGCTGTTTCTGACCGCTGGCATCGTCACACTGACCATTCTGATCAACGGCAGCAGTATGGGTTGGCTGTTCGCCCGGCTGGGGCTGGACCGCTTGCCGCCCGGCAAGCAGGCGATGATAGATCGTGCCGAGCAGACGATTCAGCGGCAGATGGTCGCGTGCTTGCCGGAGTTTAAGAAGCGTTCACTGACTCAGCTCTCTGACTGGCAGGAGATTGAGCGCAATGCGCTGGCCCCGATCGTGGCGCGGGTCCCTGAGGCTGAGGGCAGTCAGCCAGCCCGGCACGCGGCTGCTGAGCGGGAAGTTGAGTACCGGCGCCGCTTGCTGGAGCATGAGCGCAGCAGCTACTGGTTGCAATATAGAGAGGGTTTTTTGGCGCGCGAGGCGACCTCTCGACTAATCGATGCGGTTGATCAGGCGCTCGATGGTGAGCCCAGGATCTATCCGCGGCCGCAGCTACAGCGTTATTGGAACGGTTCGCTGCCGCTCGCGTGGCTCCACCGGGTGCCCTTTCTGGAGCGGCTAGCGAGTCGTATCGCCTATCGTCATCTGATTCTGGGCTACGACATGGCGCGCGGTTTTGTTCAGGCTCAAAACGCTGCTCTGGCTCAGGTCGATGCCCTGACGGTCGATGTCCCTAGTGCCTGCAGAGCGCGCGCCGAGCTGGTGCGCAACAAACATGAAACCTACGCCATGCTGCTGCAGTTAAAGAATAGTTTTCCTGAGTGGGCCCGTCAGGCTGAGCTGCACAGCGCCCAGCGAACCCTGTTGATTCAGAAGCGGGCCATGGTGGAGGCGCTGCAGCAGCAGGCCTTGCTCGATCCGGCCGAGGCCGAGCGGATGCTGGGGCAGATCAGTCTGAGTCTGCAACAGCGCCATTTTTCTGAGGTTGAAACGGTATTGTTACCCGATCCACTGCAGCTGATCCGTGATTCTGTCTGGGCTGCGGAGTTGAGTCCCGAGTCGCTGTCGCAACTGCTGAACGTCGCGCAGCAGCGGATCTATCAGCCTCAGGATATGATTGTCGAGCATGAGGAGCAGCATCGGGCGCTGATCCTGGTGGTGCGTGGTGTCGTCGAACGTGTCGATCTGGATAATGAGACCGGCGAGGCGCGGGTGCTCGATGTGCTGGGGCCGGGCTGTTACGCCGGCTTCAGCGCCCTCTTTGTCGATCACCACCACACCGGATTACGCGCAGCCGGCCCTGTCGATCTATTGTGGATCCCGGCGAAGACCTTACACCGGATCATGGTGGCTGAGCCGGCGTTAAAGCAGGCGCTGCTGCAGATGGGCAAGAAGCCGCAGTTTCAAGCGCTCTAAGAGACTGGTCGGCGTTAAAACAGACGCTGCTGCGGAGCGTTCAGTCGTCGAAGTTTCAATGACTCTAACCCGCGTATCCAGAGATTTGAGCTGCTGACGGCTATCCAGACCGGGCCTTTTTCAGGTAAAATCTGCACTTTTATTTGGCCTGAGCTGTAGTATCAGGCCTACATCGAATAGTGGAAACCGTACAGGTATGATCGAAGTTAATCTCGTCCATCTGCGTATTAAAGATATTGCAGATCGCGCGGCTCAGTTAAAACGTTATCTCGATTATGAAACCAAGCATGAACGCCTGGTAGAGGTTGACCGTGAACTGGAGCAGCCCGGCGTTTGGGAGGATCCCGAGCGGGCGCAGGCGCTGGGTAAAGAGCGTGCCGCACTGGAGCTGGTGGTTAAGACCATCGACGATATGGAAGCCGGTGTCGACGATACTCTGGAACTGTTACAGCTGGCGGTCGATGAGCAGGACGAGGATACCGTCGCCGAGGTTGAGAAAGAGCTGGACGCGCTCAACACCCAGCTTGAGGTCCTCGAGTTCAGGCGCATGTTTTCCGGCGAGATGGATCCCAATAACGCCTTCCTGGATATTCAATCCGGTTCCGGTGGCACCGAGGCTCAGGATTGGGCCAATATGATCCTGCGCATGTATCTGCGCTGGGGTGAGGACAAGGGCTTTAAGGTCGAGCTCGAAGAGGTCAGTGCCGGGGATGTCGCCGGGATCAAGTCGGCTACGATCCGCTTTGAGGGTGACTATGCCTTCGGCTGGCTGCGCACCGAAACCGGCGTACATCGACTGGTACGTAAGTCGCCGTTCGATTCCGGTAGCCGCCGTCACACCTCCTTTGCATCGGTGTTCGTCTCCCCCGAAATCGACGATGATATAGAGATCGATATCAACCCTGCCGATGTCCGCACTGACACCTACCGCGCCTCAGGCGCCGGTGGTCAGCATATCAACAAGACCGATTCGGCGGTGCGCCTGACCCACGAACCCACCGGCATCGTCGTGCAGAGCCAGAGCCAGCGCTCGCAGCATCAGAACCGTGACAAATGCTGGAAGATGCTTCGGGCGCGTCTGTATGAGCATGAGATGCTCAAGCGCACTACCGCGGCGCAGTCGGTCGAAGACAATAAGTCGGATATCGGCTGGGGCTCGCAGATTCGCTCCTACGTGCTCGATGATCAGCGAATTAAAGACCTGCGCACCCTGGTGCAGACCAGCAACTGCGACAAGGTGCTGGACGGCGATCTCGACCAGTTTATCGAAGCCAGCCTGAAAGCGGGCCTCTGATACGGCTGCGCTCGGCCAGGCTAGCCTGACCGAACGCAGGTGATTAATAGAATCCGAATTTCGATTTGAAGAACTCTAAGTTAAGGCGATACCGATGTCAGACAAGCAAACTGCTCCGCAACAGGACGGCGCTCAACCCGAAGAGAACCGACTCGTTGCCGAGCGCCGCGAAAAGCTCAAGGCACTGCGTGCCGAGGGTTACACCTTCCCCAACAGTTTTCGCCGTGATAGTTATGCGGCCGATCTGCAGCTCGAGCATGGCGACAAGACCAAAGAGGAGCTCGAAGGTCTGGCCATCGAGGTCGCGGTAGCGGGCCGGATCATGCTTAATCGTGGCGCCTTTGCGGTGCTCCAGGATATGAGTGGCCGGATTCAACTGTATGTCAACAAAGCGGCACGGCCCTTCGCCAAGGCGATGGATCTGGGCGATATCGTGGGCATCAAAGGCATCCTGCACAAATCGGGCAAGGGTGATCTGTATGTCGATATGGGGTGCAACGAGCTGTTGACCAAGAATCTGCGCCCGCTGCCCGATAAGCATAAGGGGCTGCAGGATACCGAACAGCGTTACCGGCAGCGCTATGTCGATCTGATCACCAACGACGAGTCGCGCCGGGTGTTCGAGACCCGCGCCAAGATCGTGGCCGCGATCCGTAACTACCTCTCCGAGCGTCGCTTCGTCGAAGCCGAAACGCCGATGCTGCAGGTCATTCCAGGCGGCGCGGCGGCACGTCCTTTTGTCACTCATCATAATGCGCTGGATATCGATATGTACCTGCGCATCGCCCCCGAGCTGTATCTTAAGCGGTTGGTCGTGGGTGGCTTCGAACGCGTGTTCGAGATCAACCGTAACTTCCGTAACGAAGGGCTGTCGAGCCGCCACAACCCCGAGTTTACGATGCTCGAGTTCTATCAGGCCTATGCCGATTACAAAGACCTGATGGATATGACCGAGGACATGCTGCGTACCGTCGCTCAGCAAGTCTTGGGCACCACCACTCTGGTCAATACGGTCAAGGATGGTCAGGGCGAGGTGCTGGAGACCATCGAGTACGATCTGGCCAAGCCCTTTACCCGTCTGAGTGTGTTTGATGCGGTGCTGCAGTTTAATCCGGCTATCAGCGCCGAGGCACTGGCCGATGAGCCGCAGGCGCGCGAGCTTGCCCTGGGGCTGGGTATCAAGCTGTCCGACAGCTGGGGCCTGGGTCGGGTGCAGATCGAAATCTTCGAGGAGACCGTCGAGCATCTGCTGAGTCAGCCGACCTTCATCACCCACTATCCCACCGAAGTATCACCGCTGGCGCGTCGTAACGATGATAATCCTCTGGTGACCGATCGTTTCGAGTTCTTCCTGGGTGGTCGCGAGATCGCTAACGGCTTCTCCGAGTTGAATGATTCCGAGGATCAGGCGCAGCGCTTTATGGATCAGGTCACCGAGAAAGAGGGCGGCGACGATGAGGCGATGCACTATGACGCTGACTACATCAATGCGCTCGAATACGGACTGCCACCGACCGCCGGTGAAGGTATAGGGATCGACCGTCTGGTGATGTACTTCACCGACTCGCCCTCGATTCGGGATGTGCTGTTGTTCCCACATATGCGGCCTGAACAGAAGTTAAGCAACGAACAGGAGTAAGCGCTGGCGACCGTCGCTAAGGGTGTGCAGATGAATGAACAGCAACTGCCGCCGGATTGGCAGGTAGTATTAGCCGAGCAGTTTGACTGTGATTATATGCAGAAGCTGCAGGCTTTTTTAGAGCTGCAGGCTCTCCAACATAGGGTCTATCCGCCGCCTAAGGAGGTCTTTGCTGCCCTCGACCTGTGCCCGCTGGATCGGGTCAAGGTCGTGATTCTGGGGCAGGATCCCTACCACGGCCCTGGTCAGGCGCATGGGCTGAGCTTCTCTGTGAAGCCGGGGATAAAGATCCCACCTTCTCTGGCCAATATCTACAAGGAGTTGCAACAGGATGTCGGCTGTAAGCCGGTCGATCATGGCTGCCTGGACGCTTGGGCGAGACAGGGCGTGCTGCTGCTCAACGCGGTGCTCACGGTGCAGCAGGCTAGCCCTAACTCGCATCAGGGCCAGGGCTGGGAACGCTTTACCGATCGTATTATTCAGCTGCTCAACGATCGCCAGGAGGGTCTGGTCTTTATGCTCTGGGGTGCGTATGCGCAGAAAAAGGGGGCCTTTATCGATACCGGGCGCCATTGCGTGCTCAGTGCCCCGCACCCCTCGCCGCTGTCCGCGTATCGCGGGTTTTTTGGATCGGGCCATTTTTCCAAGGCCAATGCCTATCTGCAGGCGCGAGGGGAGGCGCCGATCGACTGGCAGCTCGCCTCGTCACCGGCAGAAACAGCAGTGCAGCCCTCGCTGTTTTGATTCAAGTGCGCCTGCGGTATGCGCATCCGGCGAGCCCCGAGCCGCACCCCAGCACGCAGCTCTCAACCGCAGCTTTTAACCCAACTACAGGATAGGGGATAGGATGTAATGGCCAAAGGCAGTCGTATTTTCAAGGTTAAGTTTTTTATCAGTGATATGGACAGGCACTGCTACGAGCAGCTTGATCTTACTGTGGCCCAGCACCCTTCGGAGTCACTCGAGCGGCTGTTAGCGCGGTTGCTGGCGCTGGGGCTGGAATATGAGCCGGGCCTCAAGTTCGGCGGCGGGGTCTCCTCCGATGAGGCGCCGATCTGGCTGCGCAATGATTATGAAGAGGTGCAGCACTGGATCGAGATTGGTCAGCCCGATCTGGATCGGCTCAAAAAACTCAATAAACGCCATCCGCGCTTAACGCTCTATAGCTATGGTGCTAACGCGCATCGCTGGTGGAACCAGCACGGGGGTTCCCTGGCTGAGTTGCAACGCCTGAAGCTGGTGCAGCTGGATGCTGAGGTTATTGAGCGGCTGGTGTTGGGAATGAAAGCCGGTTTTGAGTTGCAGCTTAATCGTCAGGATAATGATCTTTATCTGGGACTGAATGACCAGCAGGGAGAGATGAAACTGAACTGCCTGCAGCAGGGCTGGCAGGAACCAGGATAATGATCTTTCTCTCTAGGGCCCCGGGACTCAATGACCAGCAGGGAGAGATGAAACTGAACTGCCTGCAGCAGGGCTGGCAGGAACCAGGATAATGATCTTTCTCTCTAGGGCCCCGGGACTCAATGACCAGCAGGGAGAGATGAAACTGAACTGCCT
>JBLHND010000004.1:0-47405 GCA_047622605.1 Motiliproteus sp.
CATGAATAGACCGAGTAAAACGCGTGCGGCAACCTGCTTAGGTTTCAGTACGCGACTTACAAGAAATAACGAGGCTATTGAATGAAGAGACAAAAACGTGATCTAACATCCCGAGCTTTTTCACGCGGCTACCAAGCCGGCGTATCAGGCAAATCCAAAGACATCTGCCCTACCCCTGTTGGTGAGAATCGACACTGCTGGATCACCGGCTGGCGCCAAGGGCGCTCTGATTTCTGGGACGGCTATCAAGGAATTTCAAATCTGCATTGCGCTCCGGTCATGACCTGACTCGGGTATCCACTCCCCCTATCCATAGTACGAACTAAGAACACGAACTAGGAGCACAAATTAAGAGTACGCACCGAGGGCTCGCTTAGGTGAGCCCCCTGTTCCCAAAACCGCTAGCCCATAGTGGCCACGGCCCTTGCCGCCTCACCGATCAACTGCGGTCCTCGGTAGATAAAGCCACTATAGACCTGGACCAGCGACGCTCCCGCCGCAATCTTCTCACGCGCCCCTGCACCCTCGCAGATCCCTCCCACGCCTATAATAGGCACCTGCCCTCCTAGCGCCGTCGCGAGGCTTGCGATCACCTCGGTTGACCGCTGACGCAAGGGCGCGCCACTGAGTCCGCCCGCTTCACCTGCGAGCGCAGAATCCTGGACTCCGGTTCGATCCAGCGTGGTGTTGGTGGCAATTACGCCGTCCATGCCGTACTTAATCAACGCCTGGGCCACAAGGCGAATCTCATCCGGATTCATATCGGGTGCGATTTTTACCGCTATAGGCACATAACGCCCGTAATACTCCGCCAGCCGGGTCTGCTCTTGCTTGAGCGCCGCCAGCAAACCATTCAGAGACTCACCAAACTGTAACGACCGTAAGCCCGGGGTGTTAGGCGAAGACACATTGATCGCAACATAACTGGCGCGGCTATAGACCTTGCGCAGACACAGCAGATAGTCATCGGTGGCTCGTTCAACAGGGGTGTCAAAGTTCTTACCGATATTGATGCCAAGAATGCCCTGGTAACGGCTGCTATCAACCTGCTTGAGCAGGTAATCGACGCCTTTATTGTTAAAGCCCATTCGATTGATGATCGCCTGCTGTTCTGGAATCCGAAACATCCTCGGCTTAGGATTACCCGGCTGAGGCCTGGGTGTGACAGTACCCACTTCGATAAAACCAAATCCCAGCGCCGCCAGGCCATCGATATGCTCCGCATTCTTATCCAGCCCGGCGGCCAGGCCTACCGCATTAGGAAAGGTCAAACCCATCACCTGAGCCGGGGCTTCGACGCGCTTGATCAGCTTTGGGGTCAGTCCCGTAAGCTCTCCGAGATCAAGCCCCAGCATCGATAGCGCGTGGGCCGTTTCGGGCTGAAAACGGAATAACAGTGATTGTAGGTATTCGTACGACATTGTGGACTCCCAGTTAAGCGACGCATTATACGAAATGTCGCTACGGATGCTAACCGGGTGAGAATTTAATTAGCGTGCTAGGCTGGAATGTAATCCCAGCTAGCTATCGGATTTAGCGATTGATGAGGGTTATTGCTGGGATTGCATCCCAGCCTAGGGTTCTGAGTCAATCAGAGGCGGGCAATAGCGACGAACTTGCCCTGAGTATCAAACTGAATCTCAAAGGAGCCACTGACCCCATCATGGGTGAGAAAGGGATTCAAAATTTTAACCGGAAACTGAATACGCCGACCATCGCGCGAATAACAAGTCACCACGTGGGCCTGACCCCGATAAACTTTCAGATATTCATCGGCACTGACTCGAAGATCCACGATAATGGTTAGGCGCTGAGATGACACGCTTGGCTATCCAAACGCTCTATCCAGGCTAAATTCAGCGACAAGGGCCAACCGGCCCGTGTCGCATCCTTTTCAATCTGTGGTTGCGTCATCGGTCTCATTGTCAGTATCGGCGACCTGTTGCCCCATGATTTCAAGCGATCGGGCGGCAACATCCGCCGGATCTGACTTGAGCCGATTCTTACGTTTGTTCTGGTCCTGCCACTGCTTGTCTTTCTGTAGACTCAACAAATAGCCGCTGCGCTGCGCAGGCTTAAGCTTGCTCTGACTGGTACGACTATCGCGAACCTCCACTGGAGCCATATCCGACTCCGGTATCCGGCCTGCTTTACTACGGGTTTTCTTCTGACGTGTCATATCTTTAACTATCCTCACTATCCGGCTCATTGCCGGACGCTGGGTCAACCTGTTTATGGATGGGGCCGAATTCGCCTTTATAGGCCAGCCTCAGCGCATCGGCCTCGGCTTGCGCCTGCTGTTCTTGCCGTTCCAGTTGTAGCTGCTGCTCAGCCTGCAACTCCTTCAAGCGCTGCTTCTCTGTCCATTCTCCGACAGTTTCGAAGCTGAGTCGACCAATCAAACCCGAACGTAGATCGCCGATCACGACCTCGCCGGCCTGGGTGCGATTAATAACACCTCCTTTTTTCAAACAACCGCGACGCCGGCCTATCTCCTCTAACGCCTCATGAGAGGACGCCGGCAGCTGGGCCAGCTTGAAGCGTTGCAACAGCAGCTCCGGGTAATCTCTCAGCAAAAAATCCAAGCTGTAGAGTGCGATATCCTCATACTCCACCACGGTGTCACGAATAGCACCACTGGCGGCAAGGCGATAGGAGGAATCCACATCGACTATCTTCGGCCACAGGATGCCGGGAGTATCGAAGACAGCCAGCCCATTACTGGTCACAAAACGCTGCTGATTCTTGGTCACCGCTGGTTCATTACCGACCTTGGCAATTTTACGCCCCATCAGCGCGTTGATCAGGGTCGATTTCCCCACGTTAGGGATACCCATGATCATGACCCGCACCGGCCGATCTGCGGCTACCCTTCCAGGTGCCGTCTGCTTACAGAGCGCAATCAGCTGCTGCAACTCGGCTTTCTGATCCATCCTTAGCGCAAACGCATGGGTGGACTCCGTATTCAGGAACTTCAACCACTTACGAGTACGCCCAGGATCGGCGAGGTCGCTCTTATTGAGCACCTTGATCAGCGGCTTCTGGCCACGGAGTTCATTGACTAACGGATTTTCGCTGGAATGCGGCAGCCGCGCATCCAGCACCTCGATCACCACGTCAATCTCAGCGATTATTTTGGCGATCTCTTTGCGCGCTTTGTGCATATGACCGGGAAACCATTGAATGGTCATCAGCAGCCGACTCCTGGTTATGATTTCGGGGCGCGATTATAGCGTAGCCAGGGCCGATCTGTCTGACTTAATAGCACCTCTAACAATCATCCACCGGCACCCTAGGAGTGCGCCCAGCATTGGGCTAGAATGACGCAACCAGATTTGGGCAGTGCACAGACAATGATTAACAACCAAGACAACAGTCAGACATTGATGGCACGCCAACCCATATTTGACCGCCAACTCAAGGTGATCGCCTACCAACTGCTCTACCGTAGCGAGACCGATAGCGAGACCGATTTTTTCGACGGCGACCAAGCCTCCAGCGAGATGCTGCTCAACACCTACACCAGCCTCAGTGACGAAGGGACCACCAAGCGGGTGCCTGCCTTTGTCCACCTGACCCGCGGAATGCTGATCAATCAGAGCGCGCCCCAACAGTTGCGCAAACAGATTGTTATCGAAGTGCTCGAAGATAGCGCCATCGACCAGGCTCTTATCGATGCGGTAAAGAGAGCCAAAGAGGATGGCTTCAAACTGGCACTGGATGGATTTTTCTTCGATGCTAAATATATCCCGCTGCTAAAGCTGGTCGATATCGTTAAGATCGATGTCCAGCAGCTATCAGCACCGGAGATAGAGGAGCAAATCCGGAAATTGGCCCCTTACCGAGTCACCCTCCTGGCTCAAAAAATTGAAACCCTGGAGCAACTCTACGAGTGCATCGCCCTGGGTTTTAAGCTATTTCAGGGCCACTTTCTCAGCAAGCCACAGATCGTCAAAGGTAAAAAAGTTGCTCCCAACACCCTGGCGCTGATGCAGGTCGTTCAGGAACTGCAGCGCCCAGACACCACGGCCTCGGCGGTCGAGCGACTGATCGTTAAAGACCCGATACTCACCTTCAAACTGCTGCGTATCGTTAACTCTGCCTCCTACGCCCTGGTACGTAAGGTGGAGTCACTGAGCCAGGCCGTCGTGATGCTCGGTATGGAGCAGGTCAGAAAATGGGCCACGCTTATCTCCCTCAGTAGCAATAACCATAAGCCTTCAGAACTATCTCGCTCACTGCTGGCACGTGGGCGGATGTGCGAACTGCTGGCAGAATCGATGCACTACCCCAATACCAGCAATTTCTTTATGGTGGGAATGATGTCGGACATCAGCGCGTTACTGGATATGGATATGGATGCCGTGCTGGAGCAGATCCCGCTCAACGATGAGATCAAGGCGGCCATCGGCAAACACCAAGGCACTATGGGCCGGGTCTTAGAGGCGGTCCTGGCCTATGAGCATGGCGAATGGGAGCGTCTGGGCGAGTTTGACATCGACGACAATCTCTACGAGAACGCCTATCGCCAAAGCCTGTCCTGGGCACAGGATGCGATGCAAGCAATGGCTGACGACAGCTGATTCTGACATGCCCTCTTCTTCTGATATGCCCACTTCTATAGCCACGCAACCACTGCGGGTCGAACCGCTCCGGGTCGAACAGCTGCGCTCAGACTTCCCGCTAATAGCTCAATCACCAGATTGCTACCTGGATAACGCGGCGACTACTCAAAAGCCAGGCTGTGTTCTCGAGGTGATGGACAGGTATTACCGACAGCACAACGCCAACGTCCACCGTGCCGCTCATCACCTCAGCCGCCAGGCTACCGACGCCTTCGAAGCAGCACGACAAAGCGTGCAGGGGTTCCTTAATGCCGCCCACGCCGATGAGATCATCTGGACCCGAGGCACCACTGAAGGGATCAACCTGGTCGCCTATAGCTTCGGTCAACTGGCTATCGGCCCGGGCGATGAGATCATCACCACAATGCTGGAGCATCACGCCAACATCGTGCCCTGGCAACTGCTCGCCCAGCGCAGCGGCGCAACCCTCAGGGTCGTACCACTGACAGACCAGGGCGATCTGGATCAGCATGCCTATCGCGCCCTGCTCAACCCCCGGACCAAACTGGTCGCGCTTAGCCAGGTTTCTAACGCGCTGGGCACGGTCAACCCTATCGCTGAGATGATTCAACAGGCGCACGCCGTCGGGGCCAAGGTGTTGATCGATGGCGCCCAGGCCGTCAGTCATTTCAAGATTGATGTCCAGGCGCTGGACTGCGATTTTTATCTGTTTTCCGGACATAAACTCTACGGCCCTACCGGGATAGGGGTGCTTTACGGCAAACGACAGCTATTACAGGCGATGCCTCCCTGGCAAGCGGGCGGCGAGATGATCGAGCGGGTCAGCTTCCAGAGCTGCACCTTTCAACCCCCCCCTTTCCGCTTCGAAGCAGGCACGCCCAACATCGTCGGCGCAATAGGCCTGGCAGAAGCGATTCGGTACCTCAATAGTTTCGATCTGGACCAGCGTCAGAGGCACGAGCAACAGCTCCTGGCGCATGCCGTACAGCGGCTAAGCGCCCTGCCTGGACTACGAATCATCGGCCAGCCCCGCCAACGGGTCGGCTTGCTACCCTTTGTGATTGACGACACCCACAGTCTAGACCTGGGCACCCTGCTCGATCAGCACGGCATCGCGCTGCGCACCGGACAGCATTGCGCCCAGCCGCTGCATCAACACCTCGGACTCGAAGGCACCGTGCGAGCGTCCTTTGGCCTCTACAACACTATCGGTGAGATTGACCGCCTGGCGAACACTCTGAGCATACTGCTAGAGCAACCTGACAGAGCACGCGAATCGGGTACCCAGGGCAACTCGCCGCTAACACCGTCAACGCCCTTAACGCCGCTAGCGCCTTTAACGCCCCTATCACTGCGGCAACAGCTGCTCCAACTCGAGCACTGGCAAGCACGCTACAGCCTGCTGATGAAAGCCGCGCAAACTCAACCTCGGCTCGAACTGAGGCAGGACAGTTTGCTGCTATCGGGATGCTCGAGCAGGGTCTGGTTAGATTATCGTTATGACCTGACTGCCAACCGGCTTTACTACCAACTCGACAGCGACGCCCGCATCATCAAGGGTATCGGCATGCTGTTATTAGAACTGTTCGATGGCGCCAGGCCACAACAGGTTCTCGATCAGGACCTGCATCCCCTGTTACAGGAGCTGGGGCTAGAAAAGCACCTGAGCGCTTCGCGCAATAACGGCCTGCGTGCGATCATCGAGGCGATGCAAGCCATCGCTAGGCGTTACTGCTAATCAGGCGCCTTACCAAAATAGATCTCGAGCTCTAAGAAAAGCGAGGGGGTTGCGTGAAAACGTTCGGCCCGGTCAAAGTAAAGCTCGGGAGTCAGTTTGACGAGGAGCCAGTCCTCGTACAGACGATGTCGCAGTTCGGAACGCAGCCAGTAGCCGTTGTATCTTAGGGTTGGGCGGCTGTCACCAGAGATCCCCAGCTGATGCTCGAACGCACTATCGGCACTGATCCGCTGATGCAGTGACAGGCTCTGGAACAGTTCCCAGTTAGTATCTTTATTAAGATATTGGGCCCCCGTACTGGACTGCAACAACCAACCCGGACTCAGTGGGCGGTAAAAGCTCTTCCTGGTTTCACTCTTCCAGCCGTCGCTATGGAAATATGAAAAACCCTGCTTAAAACGACTCTGCCAATGTTCACCTATCGTCCTCGAATGAACCCAATTAACCCGCGCATAGGTATCTATGGGGAACCCCAAGCGCACACCTAGGCTATAATTGCTGTCCCAATTCTTGCCCAGATATTTTTCCAAACTAATACCGGCTATCGCATCCTCCTTCAGAGTTTTAGGCGAGTTAAAACCAGGCGTTTGATTCCGATTACGATCGGCTAAACGATCAAAATCATCCGGATCGCTATCAAAGGTCAGCCTCCACTTGCGCTTACTGTTGGGTAGCCTGACCCGGGCGCGAACCGTCGCATCAAACCCATAGCCGTCTGTTGTTGAAACGCGCTGTTTAAGCTGGACCTTGATGTAGCTCTCATTGGCGATGGACCCATCAAAGTTTTCCCGAGCGATATAGGCATCTAGACCTTCTGCCGAATCATTGACGACCCCGGAGAAAGTATCGCGCTGTAGTTCCAGCCAGCGCCCGGTGGAGCCAAACCAACCTGGAACGACAACCGGATCGGCCTCCAGGACAGGCACCGAAGCTATAACCGCCGTAGCTGCTGCGGAGACAGAGGCTGGTGCCGATTCCGCAGCAATAATAAAGCGGCTCATACAAAGCAACAACAACGGCCATAAGCGGCCTAAAAGCAGATAACGAATCATCAATGCCGACCCTCTGAATACAATTATTAGAAGATACCCTGATGAGCAGCGACTGTCTCGCCTGAACACCCCGTATCGACAGTGACTAACGTCGAGCGCTATAGCGCCATCAAGATTCGGATCGCGCTGCGCGCTCTATCAGCTTGTCAATCACCCGGGCCACGGCGACAAAACCGAAAGTCGCTGTGACACAGGTACTGGCACCAAATCCGCTGCTGCAATCCAGACGCATCCCTTCGCCTGCGCCCAGAACCGGTTTCTGGGCACTGACTGAGCCATCAGGCTGAGGATAGCGCAGCTGCTCGGTAGAGAACACACAGGACACATGGAAGCGCCGTTTGGGGTTGCTACTGAAATGATAGAAGCGCCGCAGGTGTGAGCGTAACTTGGCCGCCAGAGGGTCGTGCAGGGTCCGACTAAGATCGGCCACCTGAATCTGGGTCGGATCGAGCTGCCCACCGGCACCACCGATCGTAATAACCGGCAACTTACGACGCCGACAGCTGGCGATCATTGCCGCCTTAGCGCGAACATCATCGACGGCATCGATGACATAGTCGAAGGGTTGATCGAGCAGGCTCTGCGCATTTTCTTCTGAGACCAGCTCCTCAACCTGATGACAGCGACAGTCCGGGTTGATCGCCCGGACGCGCTCTGCCATCACCGCCACCTTAGACTGCCCCAGCGTCTCGCTGAGCGCATGAATCTGGCGATTGGTATTGGTGACACAGAGATCATCCAGATCGATCAGAGTGATCTCGCCCACCGCGCTGCGTGCCAGCGCTTCTACGATCCAGGATCCCACTCCGCCAATACCGACGACACAGACGTGAGCCTGCTGCAAAGCAGCCAGACCCTGGTCGCCGTATAGACGCCGGGTGCCCCCGAAGCGTTGCTCAAATGTACCACTCATAAAGACGATGTTTCCTGATTTAAAAGCGCACCATTGTAGCCTCATGTCTGTATTAGTGCATGGTCGGTGTTTTTCCGGACAGGGAGCTGTTGCCAGCAGGCTGTCAGACTTTATAATGCGGCTTTACTCACCTCGAAACCTCTCCCCATGCTATCTAATATCCGCATCGTGCTGATCAACACTTTTCACCCCGGAAACATCGGCGCCGCAGCCCGCGCGATGAAGAATATGGGCCTGAGCGAGCTGTATCTGGTAGATCCTCGCAGCTATCCTGACCCCGAGGCGCAATCACGCGCCTCAGGCGCTACCGATCTACTTGAGAGAGCGACGGTGGTGGACAGTCTAGCGCAAGCGATCGCTGACTGTCCGCTGGTGATTGGCGCCAGTGCGCGTAGCCGTAGCTTCCCCTGGCCGATGCTCGATGCCGAGCAGTGCGCCGAAAAGGCGGTGCTCGAGGCCGTGCAGGGGCCTGTCGCCATAGTCTTCGGCCGCGAGCGGATGGGGCTGACCAACGAGGAATTAATGCAGTGCCACTTTCACGTCGCCATCCCTGCAAATCCAGAGCATCCGGTACTGAATGTCAGCGCTGCGATCCAGGTCATCTGCTATGAGATCTGGAAAAGCCACCTAGCAATACCTGCAGCTATCAGTTCAACGACAGAGAGCTCAACGACAGTGCCAGAGCAGCGGTTAACAGAGGATAATAGCGGCTATCCGACGCACCAGGAGATGGACTATTTCTACCAGCATCTTGAACAGATGCTCAGAGATATAGGCTTTATGGTATCTAACCATGAAGGCAGATCGCTGACCAAACTGCGGCGATTATTCAATCGCGCCCGACCCGAAACACTGGAGCTGAACATGTTGCGAGGCATCCTGAAAGCGGCCCAGCGTAGCGCTGACAACAGCAGCACCGACAAAAAAATCGCCGATAAAAACTGAGCAACCACTTGTTATCGAATCACTTACCTAGGTAAGTTACAGCGTGGCGGTCCCTTGATAACATGCCGCCTCAGCACCCTGGCAGCCTCTATTTTTCGCACCAGCACCCAAGGAAAGCTTAGTGTCACCAACCGCGTACCGCCTGATGGCTCAGACAGTCGCCCTACTCACACTGGCCTTTCCAGCTTGGGGAGCGGTCCAACTGACACCGAGTACCGACCGGGGCCAGGTAGATCAACCCTTTGAACTCCAGATAGAGGTCAGCCAATACAGCTCTGTCATAGGCGCACCTGAACTGGATCCGCTGCAGCAGGATTTTAACATCCACAGCAACAGATCCGTTTATCTGACTGAAAAACGAGACGGCAGAACGCTGTTTATCTCACGCTGGATCCTCAGCCTTAGCCCCAAGCGGGCAGGAACGCTGATCATCCCGGCTCTAAGCATCAAAGGAGAGCAGAGCCAACCGCTCAGACTGCAGGTGCAACCCAAGCCCAGACCTAAGGTGGAACCCTTGATACTGAAGGTCCATATAGACAGCGCCGATGCCTATCAAGGCAGTCCTGTCAGCCTGAGCGTAAAACTTTACTACAGCCTCAACCTGCAGAGCGCAGAACTGACCCAGCCCCGAATTGACGGGGTCCGGACTGAGCAACTAGGTGACCAGCTCAGCTACACCGAGAGCCTCGATCAACAGCGCTATCAGGTGGTCGAGCAAAGATACCTGCTCCAGGCACAGACGCCAGGTCGCTACCGGATTCCCGCGTTGTATTTCAACGGTACCGACGGCTCAGGCAACTCGATCAGCAGTCAATCAAGGCCGCTCGAGTTCGAGATCTTACCGCTACCCGGAAACCTGTCGAAGCAGATACAGCTGGTCACTTCCGAAGTGCGCCTGGAACAACAATGGCTACGCCCCCTCGACAACCTACGTGCCGGGGACACCCTGACACGGGTAATTACGCTGGTCGCTCACGGCATTCCGGCCCTATGGCTGCCAGATATCAAGTTACCCGTAGTCGAGGGCGTCAGCGCCTATCCTCAGCCCGCACAGTTACAGCAAAGCGACATTAACGGCGTACTCGTCAGCCGTAAGACATTCAAATTCAAGCTATTACTAACGCAACCCGGCCTCCTGCGGCTGCCAGGAGTCGCTATCAGCTGGTGGGATACCGTACGCAACGAACGGGAGATCGCTGAACTCGATCCGGTGGATATCCAGGTGCAGCCTTTCGTCGCTGAAGCGAGCGTACCGGCCTCCACCCTCAGCACTCAGCTTCTCGACGGCCAATCTGCCGCCGTCGTTTCCACAACCACCAGATCCGACCTAGACCCAGACTCCGACGCAGCCACCGACGCAGCCACCGACGCTACTGCTTCACCGTGGCAAGCCTGGGTATGGGCGGCAATAGCGCTGATCTGCGCGGCGGGATGGAGCCTTAGCCAACAGCGCAACAAGCGTTTGGATACAGAACTGATCGCGCTTAAACAAGCACCTAAACCTGCCCCCCCCCTCGACCCGCTCGTCCCCAACCCCAGCCTCCAGCACAACAGTTTCTCAGCATTGACGGAGGCCTGCACACGTAATGATCCGGCGCTGGCCTACCGCTTCTTATTCACCTGGGCAGAGGCCAACTGGCCAGGTATGAGAGTCAGAACATTGGAAGATATCCAAGAACTGGCCAAAGATCCGACCCTGACCTACCTGCTCAAGAACCTAGAGCATCAGCTACAGGATCCTAGCGACAGCTGGCATGGTGACCTGTTGATCGAACGACTCAGACGCCTGCGTCAACAAGGCCGTCAGCCGCCAAGCGGCCGTAACTCCATTCGGGTTGCTGTCGAGGATTAGACCTTTTCATAGGCTCTGTACCCGTTAACAAGGTAGGATAGCTTTCAACGCCAGATCTATATCCGGGTAAGCAAATTCAAACCCTGCTTCCTGCAACCGCGCTGGAAGCACTCGCTGACCTTCACACAGAAGTTCTGCGCCCTCACCCAAGAGCAACCGCAACACAAATACAGGCATAGGTAATAAGGTTGGCCTATGCAGCGCACGACCCAGTGCCCGAGTGAAGACGGCATTGGTCACCGGTTCCGGAGCCGTCGCATTGAAGGCGCCTGCAAGCACCTCATGGGCCAGCAAAAACTGAATAATGGCCAGCATGTCGTCTAGGTGGATCCAGGAAAACCACTGTTTACCCTTGCCTATACGGCCACCCAGGGCCAGCCGAAACGGCAGTAGCATCCGCTTCAGCGCGCCGCCGTCCCCCAACACCACCCCGGTACGCAACAGGCACACTCGCACGCCCTGCGCCCTAGCCTCCAGCGCCAAGTTCTCCCAGTCAGCACAGAGCGTATGGGTAAATCCAGGCCGCCCTTCAGCACGCTCATCCAGGATCCTATCACCCGAATGAGACCCATAAAACCCTATAGCAGAGCCGCTAATCAACACCCGAGGCGCGGTATCCAGACGCTTAATCAGCCCGATCAGCGCCGCTGTGGTATCGATACGACTGGCATAGATCAGCTGCTTTCTGGCTTCACTCCAACGCTTATCCAGGATGGGTTCGCCAGCCAGATTGATAATTGCCTCGATATTTTCACTGGCATCGATCTCTACAAGCTGGTTAATAACGCGAAACTGACCGCTGTTTATTTTGCTCAACCGTTCAGGCATTCGGCTTAAGCCGATCACCTCATGCCCGGCTAGCAATAATTGGCGAATCAATGCTGTGCCGATAAATCCAGATGCTCCGGTAATCAGTAGTTTCAAGCTAGTCGTCCTTTGCTGCGTTCAGATACAATAGGTTCTGCATAGAGCATAGCAATCGATCTGATACGGAGCGAATCACAAATGTTTACGGGTATTGTCCAAGGTACTGCCGAAATTGTCGCCATCGACGCTAAACAGGCGTTCCGCAGCCACAGCATTCTACTCGATGAGGCTCTGCTAACCGGCCTGGAAATCGGCGCGTCGGTCGCCCACAACGGCTGCTGCCTGACAGTCACCCAGATCCAAGGCCCGCGGGTCAGCTTCGATCTTATGCAAGCCACCCTGACACTGACCAACCTTGGCCTGCTACGGCTCGGTGATCGAGTGAATATCGAGCGTGCCGCACGTGTTGGCCACGAAATTGGCGGGCACGCCATGTCGGGGCATATCCTCTGTACGGCGCAGATCAGCCGAATTATCGAGACCGCGAACAACCGTCAACTATGGTTTGAGCTACCCGCTGTCTTCAAAAAATATCTGCTCGTCAAAGGCTATATAGGTATAGATGGCATCAGCCTGACGATCGCCGAGGTCAGCAACAGTCAGTTTTGCGTCAACCTGATTCCCGAGACCCTCAAACGCACCAACCTCGGTGCGCGCCAGCAAGGAGAACGGGTTAATATCGAGATTGACCCGCAAACCCAGGCCATCGTGGATACGGTTGAAAGAGTACTGGCGGAGCGGCTTGCCAACGCCGATACAGCCCCTCTGATTCCCTAGATCAGACTCTGGAGTCAACCGCACTTAGGACAGCATGTAAAATTAGATCCATATCTTTTTACAGTGAGATGTACCGTGAAAAAAAAAGCGATTATCACTGGCATAACCGGTCAAGACGGTGCCTACCTGGCGGAGCTTTTACTCAACAAAGGATATACCGTCTATGGTACCTACCGTCGTACCAGTTCGGTCAATTTCTGGCGGATAGAAACGCTGGGGATTGAAAACCATCCTGACCTGCATCTGGTTGAACACGATCTGACCGACCTGTCTTCCAGCATCAGACTGCTGCAACAGACCGAAGCCAAAGAGGTCTATAACCTGGCGGCTCAGAGTTTTGTTGGGGTTTCTTTCGACCAGCCCATAACCACCGCCGAAGTCACCGGCATAGGCGCACTTAACGTGCTGGAAGCGATTCGTATCGTCGACACGAGTATCAAGTTTTATCAGGCATCAACCTCCGAAATGTTTGGCAAGGTGCAGCAGATTCCACAAACTGAAGACACCCCCTTCTATCCGCGCAGTCCTTATGGCGTCGCCAAACTGTTCGCCCACTGGATGACGGTTAACTATAGGGAGTCCTACGGCTTGTTCGCCTCCAGTGGCATTCTGTTCAATCACGAGTCACCCCTGCGCGGCCGAGAGTTTGTGACCCGTAAGATCACCGATGCAGTGGCAAAGATTAAGCTCGGCAAGCTTGATAAATTAGAACTGGGCAACCTGGACGCTAAGCGCGATTGGGGGTTCGCCAAGGACTACGTTGCGGGTATGTATCTGATCATGCAAGCTGACGAGCCGGACACCTTTGTGCTGGCGACTAACCGCACCGAAACTGTTCGACACTTTGTAACGCTGTCATTTAAGGTGGTTAGTATTGATATTGTCTGGAGTGGTCGTGGTGAGCAGGAGATTGGAACCTGTGCTGCAACAGGGAAAAAAATCGTTAGTATCAATCCTAAATTTTACCGCCCGGTAGATGTTGAATTCTTAAGAGGCGACCCTATGAAGGCCGCCAAGGTGCTGAATTGGCACCCTACAACCAGCCTGGAAGAGCTATGCGAGATAATGGTTAAAGCGGACTTAAGAAGAAATGAAATTGGCTTCTCTTTCTAAAAAGCGTGTCCTGGTGACGGGAGCCAGCGGATTTACCGGCTTTCACTTACTCAGACGACTCGACGCACTGGAGTGCTCCACACTGTCGCTGGTTCATCACTCTACAGCGGGTAAAAATGAGCGGGTGGCGGACATCTGTGATACCGCTCAACTGACTGCGACTATCGCTGAGTTTCGTCCTGATTTCGTGGTTCATCTGGCGGCTATTTCATTTGTGGGCCACGGCAATAGCCTGGATTTCTACCGCACCAACGTCTTGGGCACCCAATCCCTGCTGGATGCCCTGGTGGCCGCCAATATAGGCTCGCCGCGCATCTTGATTGCCAGTAGCGCGAATGTGTATGGCAATCAGCAAAAAGAGCTTATCGTTGAGACGGACAGCTGTGCTCCCGTAAACCATTACGCCATCAGCAAACTAGCCACTGAAATGGTAGCCGCAACATTTTTTGATACCCTGGATATTATCATCACCCGACCCTTTAACTATACGGGCCTTCATCAAAAAGATAGCTTCCTTATTCCTAAAATAGTTACACATTTCGCACGCCGTGCCGAGGAGATAAGTCTCGGCAATCTTGATGTGGCACGAGATTTTTCTGGCATTGATTTTGTTATCGAAGCTTATATTCGATTGTTGGAAGCCGATATTTCGTCTGAAATCGTCAACATATGCAGTGGTAGACTTATCTCTCTGGCATCGATAATTCAAATGCTTGAACCTATTTCAAACCACAAAATTGATATAAAAGTGAACCCCCTGTTAGTGCGCAACCCTGAAATCAAGAAAATGTCGGGGTCAAACGTAAAGCTTTTTGCTATTACAGGTGACATCCCCATAGAGCCGTTCGAAACGGTACTTAGATCCCTGTATAGCGCAGCCGTCGCTAATGAAAAAACGCATGCTTCAGAGCACGCCTGATAATAGCCCGTACGATCTAAGAGCCTGCAGAACAGACAAGCCAATCATTCGTCTAAACGCTCAATCTTACTGAGAACCGCTTCAATCTCAGCCGAAGAAACAGCAGGTTCAGAGAGCTGTCGGGTCATCTGCGTCGCCGCACTAAACTGTCGAATAAAGCGACGGCAATGCTGACACATCAGCAGATGCATTCGATACTCCAGCCGACGGCCAAATGGCATCTCAAGTTCCAGATAAGTACTGGACTGAGCAACGATCTCACGACACTTTAACACTCTCCACTCTCCTGAAAATGCTCGATCTTAGCGTACAGACTAATGCGTGCCCTATGCAGTAGAACTCGAGCATTGGATGCACTGATATCCAGAATGTTACACAGATCTGCGAAGCTATAGTCCTCAAGTTCCTTCAACTTAAACACCGCCTGCTGTGATTCGGGCAGGCCGCTCAGGGTGGATTCGATGCACTCACCCATCTCCGCATTCGTCAGCAGCGCATCCGGCCCCTCATCGTGCCAGCTGCTCGGAGGAACTGACCAGTGACCATCATCATGAAATCGACCGGGCAACAGCTCGGTTTCCCCTCCACTGATCGCTTCCAGTGACACGTAGCGTGATTCTCGCCTGAGCCGTGATTTAGCCTCATTGGCCGTGATGCGCAGAATCCAGGTCTTGAGGCTCGAACGCCCTTCAAACTTGGGCAGCGCTTTATAGACTGATAGCCAGGCTTCTTGGACCACCTCATCGGCAACCGCCATGCCTACGATCGAACGTGCAAGCCCCAGCATAGGACCGTAGTAGGCTTCTACGATTCGCTTAAAGCTGGCCTTATCACCCTGAATCAACAGCGGTAAAAGACCGCGTTCGAAGGCTTCTGTCTGGCTGTTTTTGTTGTAAGTGTCGATAATAGGAGCTGCTCGAAAATGGCATGAAACCGAACCTAAGGTCCGGAGTGAAAACCGGCAGCAGATAGGCCCTGAGCGGAAACATCCGATGCACTGCGGAACTTACTGGATACGTCCGGTGAAGACCGTATCCACAAAGACAAAGCACCTCGAATGCGTACTCTGTATTTCAATCCAAGGGGGGCGGTGTGAGCGTGAGGCAGATGCAATTCCACCGTCATAGCGCCCTGCGCACCTTCGAGCTGTGACAGACCTCGCTGCAGGTCGGCTTTAATATCGACCGCTGCGGCTCTGCCCTAATCCAACAGAGACTAGGATCAGAGCTGATCCAGGCCTCGCTGCAGATCGGCTTTAATATCGACTAGCGCTTCTAGTCCAACAGAGACTCGAATCAAACTGTCCTGAATACCCGCCTGTTGCCGCTCTACAGGCGTTAAGCGCCCATGCGTGGTCGTGGCGGGATGGGTGATGGTGGTTTTGACGTCACCCAGATTGCCGGTAATCGAAATCATTCGCGTGCCGTCAATCAGCGCCCAGGCCTGCTCCTGCCCACCCCTGACCTCGAACGCCACCACCGCACCAAAAGCACGTTGCTGCTGTGCTGCCAGCGCATGCTGAGGATGACTGGGCAGGCCACTGTAATACACCCGCTCGATCTGCGGTTGCTGCTCCAGCCAGGTCGCCAGCTGTAGTGCGCGCTCACTCTGCGCCAACATCCGTAGCTCGAGTGTTTCCAAACCCTTGATAAAGACCCATGCATTAAAAGGACTCAGACAGGCGCCACCGGTGCGGACAAAACCATAGACCTCTTCCATCAACTGCTCAGAACCGATCACTACACCACCAATACAGCGGCCCTGGCCATCCAAAAACTTAGTGGCCGAATGAATGATAATATCGGCACCCAGCTCGAGCGGTCGTTGCAGGGCGGGCGTGCAGAGACAGTTATCGACGGCTAGCCAGGCACCCGCCGCATGCGCCACCTCCGCGATAGCGGCGATATCGGCGACCTCTGCCAACGGATTGGATGGGGTTTCTAAAAACAACAGTTTGGTGCTGGGCTCTATCGCCCTTGTCCAGGCATCAATGTCGGTCGGGTCGACATAGCTGGTACGTATACCGACCTTGCTGAAGTACTTGTTAAAGAGTGAGACGGTTGAACCAAACACACTATACGAGCAGACAATATGATCACCCTGGCTCAGCAGCCCCAGCCCCATACTTAAGATTGCAGCCATCCCCGACGAGGTGGCGACAGCACGCTCCCCCGCTTCCATCGCGGCTATGCGCTGTTCAAAGATGCGTACCGTCGGATTGGTAAAGCGAGAATAGATATTGCCCGGTTCTGCACCGCCAAACCGAGCGGCCGCCTGCGCCGCACTATTAAAGACAAAGCTTGAGGTCGGAAAAATAGGCTCGCTGTGTTCACCTTCGGTCGTGCGCCGGTGTCCACTGCGAATAGCCAGCGTCGCCAGCTCAACATCGCGCAGGTCTGAATCTAGCCGTGAGGAAGGCCCCTGTAATTTACCACTCATGATCTGGCTCCCCACTTACATCGTATGATGCAGACTATTGGCTTCGTTACTGTCGGTTGCTTCGTTGCCACTTTGAGCCGCATTGTTACGCATCGAATCCAGGTTATCCAGATAGGCCTGGTCTATATCGCCGGTCACATATTCACCGTTGAACACCGAGCAATCAAAATGTTTCACCGGAGAGCTGCCCCACTGCGCCGATGCAATCAGATCCTGCAGATCCTGATAGACGATCCAATCCGCACCGATCAACTCGCCGACCTCGGCATCGGTACGACCGTGAGCAATCAGCTCGTTAACCGAAGGCATATCGATACCATACACATTGGGGAAGCGAACGGCTGGTGCTGCAGAGGCAAAATACACGTTCTTAGCCCCCATCTGCCTGGCCATCTCGACAATTTTGCGCGAGGTCGTCCCCCGGACGATGGAATCATCCACCAGCAGAACGTTTTTACCCTTGAATTCAAGCTCTATGGGGTTGAGTTTCTGGCGCACGGTTTTTTCACGCAACGCCTGACCCGGCATAATAAAGGTGCGACCGATATAGCGGTTCTTGATAAAGCCTTCTCTGAACTTGACCCCCAGACTCACGGCCATTTCCATGGCGGCCGTACGGCTGGTATCAGGAATAGGAATAACCACATCGATATCGTGTTCGGGATGCTCACGAAGAATTTTTTCGGCTAGCAGTTCGCCCTGACGCAAGCGCGCCTTATAGACTGAAATACCGTCTATTATGGAATCCGGGCGTGCCAGATAGACAAATTCAAACAGGCAGGGGCTCAGATCGGACACGGCAGAACATTGCCGCGTATGCACCTCGCCCTCTTGGGAGATATAAATGGCTTCTCCGGGATGAAGATCGCGGATGCGTGTAAAGCCACAGAAGTCCAACGCGACACTCTCAGAGGCAACCATATACTCTGGACCCTGAGGGGTATCCCGCTTGCCGTACATCACCGGGCGTATTCCCATGGGATCCCTGAAGGCAACGATGCCATAGCCGGTGATCATCCCCACGACCGCATAACCACCCCGACAACGATGATGCACCTGCTCAACGGCGGTAAAGATATCGTCCGCTGTAGGGGTCAATTTACCTAGGCGCTGCAATTCATGTGCGAACACATTCAGCAACACCTCAGAATCAGAATTGGTGTTGATATGGCGCAGATCGGTGCGGAACACATCTTCGGCCAGCTCTGCCGAATTGGTCAGATTACCGTTGTGCGCCAGGGCAATACCATAGGGAGAGTTGACGTAAAAAGGCTGAGCCTCCGCCGAACTGGCGCTACCGGCGGTCGGATAGCGCACATGTGCGATCCCCATATTTCCAAGCAGATCACGCATATGCCGGGTTCTGAAAACCTGACTGGCCAGGCCATTATCCTTGCGCATATGGAAACGGCCACCCTCACAGGTAACCATTCCTGCGGCATCCTGACCTCGGTGCTGTAAAACCGTTAACGCGTCAAACAGCGCCTGGTTGACGTGATTTTTGGCAACTATACCGACAATGCCACACATGCAGATCACCTCTTAAACGACTAAAACAGACAGTGGACGGCCAAAATACCGCCCACAGTTTCATTGCTGTCCGAGGGAGACTGACCGAAATTCGAATTTTGCAGCACATCCGTCTTTTCTCGGTCAGCCTTCCAGGGAAGGCTTATTTTTTTCCGGCGTTCATAATCAGCGCGGAGGCCTCGCTGGCAACCTGGCGAGTCCAACCCTCCATCATCTGAAACTGAGGAATAAGGGTCGACTCTGCCCACCAGCGATCCTGCTTGACGGGACTCATCGCTAACAACGCCACGGCGACGACGACCAGGATACAGCCGCGAGCGATGCCAAACACCATCCCCAACACTCGATCAGTACTACTGAGCCCCGTGGCCCGAATAAGCATTCCAATCAGATTATTAAGCAGCGCGCCCGTAAACAACACCGCGACAAACAACAGTACAAATGCGGCAACAACACGCGCAGAGGGTGCCTCTATATAGGCAGCTAACAGGGCACTTAGCGGATCCGCAAACAATCGGGCGATAATAAAAGCCGCAACCCAGATAACCAGCGACAGCGCTTCTTTGACAAAACCTCGCTTAAGACTCAACAACGCAGAAACAGAGATCAGAGCAATGACAACCCAATCAGCCCAGTTCATCGGTACTTTCCCCTGCAACAAATAGCCATACCTTAAAAACCGGGCATTCTACCAGAGCCTGAGCAGCATCCCAACTGCCATCTATCAAGGTCGAAACCTCAGCACCCAACCATCGCATTTAAACGCGCATTTAAGCTCACGCTTAACGTACCCTTAAGGCCCACGGCAACGCTGTTGTGCGGATTCTGCCCCACAAACATTCGACTTATCTGACCCTGGTCATAAAAAACTGCAGGCGCAGCATCACCTTCAGCCCCACCTATCAAGGTCGAAACCTGAGTACCAAGCCATCGAGTTTAAACTCGCGCTTTAACGAATGTTTCAGATCAGCGATAACGCTTTTCTGCAGATCCGGCCCCACGAATACCCGGCTTATCTGGCCCTTGTCTCTGATATAGGCGCGATAGCCGCGTTTAAGCAGCTTCTTCTGCAGCGCCACTGCGTTAGATCGTTCTTTAAAACTGGCCAACTGCAGAGTCCAACCGGCAACCACCCCCTGCTGATCCAGTACCGGAATATCGCTACCCAGCGACGTTATCGGCTTAGCCGGAGCTACCGCAGCAGGCTCGGCAAGCGCCAAGGGTTCAGGGGGAGGGCTGAGGATTGGGGGCGGTGTTGGCAGCGGATCAGCCAGCTCATCAGTATCCAAATGCTGTTGATATTCAGGCTGATAATGAACAATACTGACCACCGTCGGCGCCTCGGGCAGCACCGCTTGCAAGCGGCCCTGACGTACGCCAGCGCCATCGAGCAGCATCGGTAAGAAGATAGCGGCAATCACCAGTAACAAGAGCACGCCCAGCAACCGCTCCTTAGTCTGCAGAGTCATCCTTCAGTCTCTTTAAGCTGGCGTAAAACATCCGCCACCGTGTAAAACGAGCCCACAACCAACACCCGGTCACCTGGCTGACTCTGTTCCAGAGCGGCCTGACAAGCACGCCAGGGAGACGCATAGCTGAGCCCCTGCTGGCCTTCGGGAAGCGCCGCAACCAGCTGCTCTGCACGACAGCCTCTGGGCACCTGAAGATCCGCTAATAACCAGTAATCGATTGCCGGCGCCAAAGCCTCAAGCGTCAGGGTACGGTCTTTATCCTCAAGCATGCCCAGCACGCACCAGGTGTTACCCACTATCGGGGTTAACCGGCCGACAAGGTAAGCGGCGGCATGCGGATTATGGGCAACATCCAAAACCAGTTCACGCCCATAACGATCGATACGTTGACGCCTGCCCACCAGGCGGGCGGAGGCCAACCCCTGGCAAATACTGGACTGGCTGACAGTCAATGGCAGCAGCGCTATAACCTGCAACGCCGTCGCTGCATTTTCAAATGGCAGCTCTGGCATGGGTAACTGAGAATACTCCAGCGCCTGGCCCTGGCCCGTCTGCCCAAACCAGCGCCACTTTCCGGATTGGGAGCTAGATGCAGAGTCGGATTGGGAGCTAGATGCAGAGCCGGATTGGGAGTCGGCGTCGGTATGCTGGCCAAAGTTCTGACCCCAGTGATACAGCGGGCAGTCCAGGGCCTCGGCTCGCGACCTGACACTGGCTGGCAGATCCGGCTCCCCATAGACGACTGGGGTTGCTGGGCGCAGGATTCCGGCCTTTTCATAGCCTACCGCTTCGCGGTCATTACCCAACCAATCCTGATGATCCAGAGCAATAGTGGTGATCACGCTAATATCGGGATCGATGATATTGACCGCGTCCAGCCTGCCACCCAGGCCAACCTCTAACAGCAGCAGCTCCGGCTGCCACTGCCGGAACAACCAGAGGGCTGCGAGGGTACCAAATTCAAAATAGGTCAGAGCAACGCCAACCTGCTGCCGAGCGTGCTCTACCGCAGCAAAGGCGGTGCAGAGCTGCGAATCACTGGCGGGCTCACCGTTAAGACAAACCCGTTCGTTATAACGCAGCAGATGCGGCGAGCTATAGGCCGCAACCCTATAGCCCTCAAGCACCATAATCTGGCTGATATAGGCCTGGGTTGAGCCCTTGCCATTGGTTCCGGCCAGGGTGACGACGGGACAGGTCCAGCCCTGCTTCAGCTGCAACCAGTCTGCAACCTGCCCGGTGCGGGTCAAGCCGAGTTCAATCTCGTCCGGATGACCCGCCTCGATATAACTCAGCCACTGCGCTAAAGATGTGGGGCCTGATAACGACATAAGACGACTCAGATGTCTACGGCAATAGCCGGCTGTTGCATTAATTTGGCGAGTATTGACGCCAATTTAATCCGCATCTGATCACGCGCGATGATCATATCGATAGCACCGTGTTCAAGCAGGAACTCGCTTCGCTGAAAACCTTCGGGCAATTTTTCGCGAACCGTCTGTTCGATAACGCGAGGACCGGCAAAACCTATCAACGCATTCGGCTCTGCCACATTGAGGTCACCCAACATCGCCAAGCTAGCAGACACGCCGCCAAACACCGGATCGGTCAATACCGAGATATAGGGAATCCCTTCAGACTTAAGCTTCTCCAACGCCGCACTGGTCTTGGCCATCTGCATCAGCGAGAACAACGCCTCCTGCATCCGCGCGCCGCCGCTAGCCGCAAAACAGACTAGGGGGATGCGCTTTTCCAGACAGACGTTAACCGCCCGGACAAAACGTTCCCCTACCACCGCGCCCATAGAGCCGCCCATAAACGAAAATTCAAATGCGACGGCGACCACATCCGTGCCATATAGCTTGCCTTTCATGGCCACTAGCGCATCTTTCTCGCCCGTGGCCTTTTGTGCGGCAACCAGTCGATCCTTATACCGCTTAGAATCTTTAAATTTAAGCCTGTCGACGGGTTCGATATCAGCACCAATTTCGATCTGATCGCCTTTGTCCAGAAACCAATCTAATCGCTGACGGGCATTCAGGCGCATGTGATGCTTGCACTTGGTACAAACATTGAGATTCTTGTCCAGCTCGGGGCGATAGAGTACCGCCGCACATTTAGGACACTTCTTCCACAAACCTTCTGGAATATCACTCTTCTTGCCAAACTCAGCACGGCCAAGAGAGGGAACGATCTTTTCTAGCCAGTTACTCATACAGGGGTATCCACTCTTATCGACTGTTTATCGATTACTGATCACGAGGAGGTTGAAGACTCGTTCAGCGACCTAAGTACCGTCCATGGCCGCGCGCATGGAGGCTACAATCTCGGCGACTGCGGCAGGAATCTGCTCGGGCTGATGTTGCAGTTCGGCGATCTTATTGACCAGTACGCTCCCGACAATCACCCCGTCAGAGACCCGGGCTACTGCCGCTGCCGAGGCACTATCTCGAATACCAAAACCAACACCTACGGGGATCTGGGTGTAACCACGGATTTTGTTAACACTCTCCTCGACCGCATCGACGTCCAGTTCACTGGAGCCGGTGACCCCTTTAACCGAAACATAATAGATATAGCCGCTGCCCGACTGGCAAATCCGCTCAATACGCGCGGGGGTCGTCGTCGGTGACACCAGGAAAATAGCATCGAGCCGATGCTCGCGCAGGCCCGCACAAAAGTCGACAGCCTCTTCGGGCGGCAGATCGACGGTCAAGACGCCATCCACACCGGACTCTGCGGCCTGCGCTAAAAAATTCGCATAACCGATCGCCTCGATAGGATTGAGATAGCCCATCAGGACCACCGGCGTCGTATCATCAACACTTCTGAACTCTTTGACCATCGCCAGCACATCGACCAGCCGGGTACCATGATTCAGCGCCCGCTCGCAGGCCAACTGGATCACCGGACCATCGGCCATAGGATCGGAAAACGGCACCCCCAGCTCAACAATATCAGCACCGGCCTCGACCAACGCATGCATCAACCCGACAGTCACACCCGGCACAGGATCGCCCGCCGTAATGTAGGGGATCAATGCCTTGCGGCCCTTAGCCTGCAACCCTTGAAAACATGCTTGGATACGACTCATTAAAACCTCGATCTATTAACATTTACGCAATCGCTAAGAACTTATTCGCAAGGTCTCTAAACAACGATGCCATCGATTTCTGCGACGGTGTGTATATCTTTATCCCCACGACCCGACAGATTAACCAGCAGAATCTGATCCTTGGCCATGCTCGGGGCCATTTTTATCGCCTGAGCGATCGCATGGCTCGATTCCAGCGCGGGCATAATCCCTTCAACCTGAGTCAGGGTCCGGAAGGCGGCAAGGGCCTCATCATCGTTGATGGCGACGTATTCCGCGCGTCCGGTATCTTTCAACCAGGCATGCTCAGGCCCTACACCGGGATAATCCAGGCCGGCCGAGACCGAATGGGTGGCAGCGATCTGGCCAGCGTCATCTTCCATCAGGTAAGTACGGTTACCGTGCAGGACACCCGGACGACCGGCAGATAAAGGCGCGGCATGCTGCCCAGTTTCTATACCGAGGCCGCCGGCCTCTACACCGATCATACGAACGGAAATATCAGGAATAAACGGATGAAACAGGCCGATGGCATTGGAGCCGCCGCCTACACAGGCGACCACCGCATCCGGCAGCTTACCGGCCTGAGCTAAACATTGCTCGCGCGCTTCACGACCGATCACCGACTGAAAATCACGGACCATTTTTGGATAAGGATGCGGGCCTGCCGCAGTACCTATGATGTAAAAGGTGGTATCTATATTCGTAACCCAGTCACGCATCGCCTCGTTCAAGGCATCTTTGAGGGTCTTGGTGCCGGATTCGACCGGTATCACCGTGGCGCCGAGCAGCTTCATTCGATAGACATTGACCGTCTGTCGGCGAATGTCTTCCGAACCCATGTAAACCACACACTCCAGGCCCAACCGGGCCGCCACGGTCGCCGTGGCCACACCATGCTGACCCGCACCGGTCTCGGCGATGACCCTAGGCTTACCCATATGTTTGGCCAGCAATGCCTGACCGATGGTGTTGTTGATCTTGTGAGCCCCGGTATGATTGAGGTCTTCACGTTTAAGGTAGATCTGGGCACCGCCCAGCTCCCGACTCAGACGCTCGGCGTGATAGAGAGGCGAGGGACGGCCAACGTAATGGGCCAGATCCTTGTCGAAGGTCTGCTTAAACTCCTGCGTTTGACTGAGCCGCTCATAAAGCTCGGTCAACTCTTCCAGGGCGCTGATCAGCGTCTCGGATGCAAACCGACCCCCATAAGGACCAAAATGGCCCTGTGCATCGGGCAATTGCATCAGCTTCTGAATATCAATCTCTGTCACCACGAGCCACCTCTTGTATAAATCGTTGTACTAAATCAATGTCTTTAATGCCCTTGGCCGCTTCAACGCCGCCACTGACATCCACCGCATAGGGCCTCACTGCGCCGATGGCCCGGGCCACATTCGAGACGTTCAGCCCCCCCGCCAAAATCACCGGCAAAGGCAGATGCTCATCCAACAGTTGCCAGTCGAAGGTTTCACCCGTGCCTCCCGGAACGCCTGCCTTGTAGGCATCGCAAAGCAATCCCCGGGCATCATGATAGTGCGCCGCCTGCTGCTGCAGATCCAAGCCGGGGCGTACCCGCAGTGCCTTGATATAAGCGGTTCCAAACTGGCGACAGAACGGCGCGGGCTCATCGCCATGAAACTGCAACAGATCGATCGGCAACTGCTGCAGAACCTGCTCGATACGCGCGGCCTGTGCATCGACGAACAACGCCGTTACAGTCACAAACGCAGGCAGGGCCGCACAGATCAATTGAGCCTGTTCGATCGAAACCGCACGCGGACTGGGCGGATAGAAGACCAGGCCTATGCTGTCAGCGCCAGCCTGCGCGACGCGACGCGCATCCTCGACCTGAGTTAGGCCACAAATCTTGACACGGGTTCTCACCGTCGGTCACCCCTATCACAAAGCGGAAATAGTACCAGAACGCTCTAAGCTTGGTTAGTCGAACTGAGGTAAAAAAACCGGACCTAGCTCTGATTGCGGCAGTACAAACTCGGCAGGGTACTTAACATCGACGAAGTAGAGACCAAAAGGCTGCGCCGTCACCCCGCCTTTACGCCGATCGCGCGCATCCAGCACCTCTTTAGCCCACTGGGGCTCAGCCTCTCCGGCACCAATTTTCATCAACACCCCGGCGAAATTGCGAATCATGTGATGCAAGAAGGCATTAGCGCTGACATCGAGTACGATCAGGTTGCCGATTCGGCGCACATCAAACCGCCGCACCCGACGCACCGGACTTTTTGCCTGGCAGCCTGCCGCACGATAGGAGGAAAAGTCATGCTCACCGATCAAAAAATTAGCGGCCTGCTGCATCCGCTGCTCATCCAACGGCTTATGGGTCCAGCTGAGCTGGTGTTTAAGCAGCGCTGACTTCACAGGCGCACTATAGATAACATACCGGTAACGCCGCTCGAGCGCGGAAAAACGGGCGTGAAACTCATTCGAGACCGGCCTGGCCCAGCGAATATTGATATCGTAGGGCATGTTGGTATTAGCACCCAACACCCAGGCGCGGTCGTTACGCACCGCATGGGTATCGACATGGATAATCTGATAACAACCGTGCACACCCGCATCCGTTCGTCCGGCACAGGTCACCTTGACCGGCTCGTTGGCGACGACCGACAGCCCTTGCTCCACAAAATCCTGAACACAAACCACGTCACCGGGCTGGCTCTGCCAGCCCCGGTAGGCGCTACCATCGTATTCGACACACATGGCATAACGAAAAAGAGGCAGCATAGCCGCCTCTTGAGATACTGCTTCACTCATTAGCTTTTCAGACTTTCCAGTAATTGTTTGGCTTCGGCCACCTGCTCAGGAGAGCCCTGATCGATCACTTCCTGAAGGATATCACGAGCGTCCTCCTGATCCTCCATGTCGATATACGCCCGGGCAAGGTCAATCTTGGTGCCTGCTTCATCAGCCCCATCGAGATAATCAACCTCAGCATCCGTTTCTTGCAGCGCCAGGTCATTATCGGTTGACACCAACAGCTGCTCTAGCTCTGCCTCTAACTCAGCATCATCGGCCTGGTCCAGCCCATCTTCCAGCGCTAGCGATGATTTCTGGAGGGCGGGTGTCTTATCCTCCATCTCCTCGACGCCAACATCAAGCGTATCGTCCTCATCATCCAATTCAAACACGAACGCATCATCCGCGATGTCCAGATCTCCACTGCGAACAACCATGTCCGGATCTGTATCCATGACGAATTCAGGCAGCTCTTCCTCGGCTGATAGCTCTTCCTCGGCTGATAGCTCTTCCTCGACTGACGGCTCTTCCTCGGCGGCCAGTTCTTCGAACGCGCTCGGTTCAGGCTCCACAGCCTGTTCTGCCGCTTCATTCAACAAGCTATCCAGAGTTTCATCCTCCGAACTCTCATCATCAGCCGCCAGAGCCTCCTGTTCTATTGCGGGCGACTCACCCGCCAGTAGTTCATCCAGATCGGAACCAACCCCATACTCTTCAGAGAGCCGTTCATCCTGCTCAAAACTTAAACCATTCTCCACAGAGAGAAGCTTATCGAGGTCAGAACTCAAACCATCCTCTTCGGAAAGAAGCGCATCCACATCAGCGCTCACAACATCCCCGAGTCCCTGCTCTGGAACTTCAGCAGGCTCGCTACTCTGCTCAGACTCAGTCTCAGATTCAAACTCAAACAGCCCGTTCTCAGCAAGCAAGGCATCGAGATCACCATCAAAGCCATCATCGGACCCCAGATCAACAGAGGCCATCTCATTGATCTCTGGAGCCACATTCGAATCATCCAGACTCTGCTCTAAACCCTCGACCTCGTTTTCAGCGAGAAGAGCATCCAGGCCTGTGTCCAGATCAGCATCCAAACCCGCGCCAGAGACCGCAGTAACCTCCGCGTCCTCGGCATCATCGAAGTCAGTCGACAGGTCGTATTCATCGTCATCTAGCAGTGAATTGGAAAAATCAGACATTTCCGGATCATCAACCACAGGCTCATCGAGCTTGAGATCCAGATCCAGATCTTCACCCAAGGCACTGTCGAGCTCATCATCAGAGATCGAATCGAACTCATCTAGCGGATCCTGACTCTCGGTTGACCTGTTGAAGGGATCATCCACGTCTTCTTCAGTAAAGACATCCGCCGTTAAATCATCAATAGGATCCAGCACCCCGGTGGTGACAGCCACTGCTGCAACCTCTGGCAAAGGCTCGAAGACCTGAGGAAGGTCAACCATAACATCAGGCTCGTTAAGCGCCTCTGAGGCCGTATCGACAGCCTCCTCCGGTTTACGCTTACGCATAAATATCAACAACCCAGCCAATAATGCGAGCACTGCAGCACCCGCACCCGCAATCCACTCGAAAGGCAGACGAGCAACAAAGGACGCCTCTGACAGAGGTACGATCGGATCGACCTGCTGCAGTGCCAACTTCTCCTGCAGCTCTGCAAGCTGTTGATTCTTTAAATCAATCAGACGCTGCATCGATGCCATCTGCTCGCTTAACCGGTCAAGACGATCAAACATCTCTACATTGTCGCGCTCAATTTTATTCAACCCTTCGAGGGTCACCACCAGCTGTTCTTCCAACTCCTGGTTCTTAGCTGCAATCTCGGCGCTCAGGGGCTGCTCCGAAGCGTCTGCCGAGGTTTCACTGGTCACGACTCCTGGCTTAGCAGGACGTGCCGGAGCTTCCTCTGCGACCTTGCTGACAATACGGAGTTGCGAGTCTTCGACAACAGCCGCACTGCTGGCGCTGAGCACTTCTTTAGCCGCATCAAGCCTGGCAACCCCTGGCTTATCTGCGGCAGCAGGCGCGTCCTTCCAGCGACTGTTTTGGCGCCTAACCTCCTGCACCGAGTCCTGGAGATTGAAGTTGAGAATCTGTTCTTTGCTGGGGATATTCAGCACCACGCCAGACCTGAGGCGGTTGATGTTGTTATTAACGAACCCCTCAGGGTTTGCACGCTGAATAGCCAACATCATCTGTTGGGGTGTAACACTGGCATCAGGCAGCGTTTTCAATGCGATCTGCCATAACGTATCTGCCTTGGTGACAGGATACCCTGAAGACTTGGACATCAGCGGCGATACGGTGGCGACTGTCGACTCTGGACCCCTGAACTGGCTACTTGAGGGCTCGACCTCCGGCGCTATCGGCTGACCCCGAGGCACAAGATCTTCGGCAGTAAACACAGGAGGGTCAAGCAGTACGGTATATTCACGAACCAACCGACCACTGGGCCAATTCACTTCGATCAGAAAATTCAGAAAGGGTTCTCGAATCGGCGCACTGGTGGTCAGCACCAGCGTACCCTCCCCCCCGATGATATTGAGCTTGAAGCGGATATCAGACAGAATCGGCGAGGGCTTCACGCCTGCAAGATAGAAATCATCCGTGTTCGCCAGACGGGTATCAACCTGAGACGCATTTAAACCACGCAGCTGCAAAATATCGATCTTTGCCTGCAACGGCTGATTCAACGCAGAACTGACGGTCACCTCACCAAGCCCTAGGGCATTGGCCTGCATGGAACCTAATGCACTCATAATCGCAAGACTGATCGCGCTTTTACGCAACATGCTCAACACCCTCTCTTCATCGCCGCGAATAATCAGTACGAAGCTTGGCCATATAAAGACGGGGGTTGCGATGGATGCAACCCCTGTTTTTTTCCATCTCTTGGGCGAAATGGGTTTAAAGTATTAATTAAACATCCGTGTTAATCAACAAAATCACTATAGCTGCAGTCTCCTAGGAGGCTGCTCAGCTGGCTCTTAAGATGACAGATAACAAGTCAGACCTTAGATAAAAAAACGGCCTCAGTATTTAACATCGGCCGTTTTAATAGTTTCTAAACCTTCATCTCAACGCTCAAGCAGGATACGCAGCATCCGCCGTAACGGCTCTGCGGCGCCCCAGAGCAACTGATCACCCACCGAAAAAGCACTCAGATATTCCGGACCCATATTCAGCTTACGCAGCCGACCTACAGGCACGCTCATCGTGCCGCTTACCGCTGCGGGGCTGAGTTCGCTGATGCTCTGCTCACGGGTATTAGGAATCACCTTGACCCAATCATTATGTGCGGCCAACAGCGCTTCGATCTCATCGATGGCCACATCCTGCTTCAACTTGATGGTAAATGCCTGCGCATGGCAGCGCATCGAGCCGACCCGAACACAGGTACCATCGATAGGAATAATATTATTCTCACGACCCAGAATCTTATTACCCTCGGCCTGCGCCTTCCACTCTTCGCGGCTCTGGCCATTATCCAGCTGAGAATCGATCCAGGGAATCAGACTTCCCGCCAGGGGTGCACCAAAGTTAGCGGTACTGAGCTGATCACTGCGAATCGCAGCCGTCACTTCGCGGTCGATATCCAGGATCGCAGCTCTGGGGTCATCCAGCTTGTCCGCAACAGCGGCATGCACCTCTCCCATCTGCTTGACCAGCTCGCGCATGTGCTGAGCACCGCCGCCCGACGCTGCCTGATAGGTCATTGAGGACACCCACTCGACCAGGTCAGCTTTAAACAAGCCACCCAGTGCCAGCAACATCAGGCTGACGGTACAGTTACCGCCCACAAACGTCTTGCCGCCCTGGGCCAGATTGTCGCGGATTTGCTGGCCATTGACCGGATCCAGGATAATCATGCTGTCCTTTTCCATGCGCAGCGATGAGGCCGCATCGATCCAGTGCCCCTTCCAACCGGCCTGGCGCAGCTTGGGATAAACCGCGCTAGTATAATCACCACCCTGGCAGGAGATGATCGCATCCATCGCAGCCAGCTCGCCAATATCAGTCGCGTCTTTAAGCGTATCTATCTCTTTGCCGATAGCCGGGCCCTGTTGGCCGACCTGAGAGGTGGTAAAAAAGACGGGTTCGATCAGATCGAAATCACGTTCTTCCTGCATACGCTGCATCAGTACGGAACCGACCATACCGCGCCAACCTACAAAACCTACACGCATCATCACTTATCATTTCTCCAGGTGCCTTCAGAACGGAAGGCTTACTATCAAAACGGTGCCTGTGAAGACACCCCTGTTCGGTCTACATGGTGAAAGAACAGCCGCGCATCACAACGCCATCAGCGTAGTGACTACCGCATCACCCATCTCTCGGGTCGAGACTTTACGCGTACCCGCAGAATAGATATCCGCAGTGCGCAAGCCCTGATCCAGTACCTCCTCACGGCCTGCTCGATCAGATCAGCCGCTGCTGGCTCACCGAGTGAGTACCGCAGCATCATCGCCGCCGAGAGTATCGTTGCCAGGGGATTAGCGATCCCCTGGCCTGCGATATCCGGGGCTGAACCATGGCAAGGCTCATACATCCCCTGGCCACTGGCGTTCAGCGATGCCGAAGGCAACATACCGATCGATCCGGTCAGCATCGCCGCCGCATCGGAGAGAATATCGCCGAACATATTACCGGTAACGATAACATCAAACTGCTTGGGTGCCCTAACCAACTGCATCGCCGCATTGTCGACGTACATATGACTCAACTCGACATCCGGATATTCCAGCCCGACCTGCTCCACGATCTCACGCCAGAGCACAGTTACTTCAAGCACGTTGGCCTTATCCACCGAGCAGACCTTTTTGCCACGCTTACGGGCTGACTCAAAGGCGACCCTGGCGATTCGACGAATCTCGGATTCGCAGTACACATAGGTGTTGTAACCCTGACGTTCGCCGTTCTCGAGCACCCGAATACCGCGGGGCTGGCCGAAATAGATCCCACCGGTCAGCTCACGCACAATCAGGATATCCAAGCCGGCCACGATCTCAGGCTTGAGCGAGGAGGCATCAGCCAGCTGCGGATACAAAATAGCAGGGCGCAGATTACCAAACAGATCCAGCCTGGAGCGGATCCCCAGCAAGCCCTTTTCCGGGCGAATAGCGGTATCAAGCGTATCCCACTGAGGCCCACCGACAGCCCCCAACAGGATCGCATCGCTGGCCTGAGCCTTGGCCAGGGTCTCATCCGGAAATGGCACCCCGGTTGCATCGATGGCAGCGCCACCCAGCAAGCCTTCATCCAGCTCTAGAGCCAGATTAAGTTTCGCCTTGATCGCGAGCAGTACCGCTACCGCTTCGCTGATAATTTCCGGGCCGATACCGTCACCGGGTAGAATCAGAATCTTTTTGCTCATCGGTTGTTGTTCTCCTCGTTATTAAAGGTTGGTAGTCTGTCGGACTAAATTAAAGGGCGTCAGCAAACAACCAAGGCGTTGCTACGGCCTGCCTGGCTTCATACTTGCGAATCTGATCCGCGTGTTCCAGGGTCAGGTCAATATCATCCAAACCGTTCAGCAGACAATGCTTGCGAAAACCATCGATTTCAAAACGCAGCTCCGCGCCATTAGCACCGATGACCACCTGGCGCTCTAGGTCGATTCGCAACTGCGCGCCTGGGGTTTCCTGCACCTCGGCAAAGAGCTCCTCGACCAGTTCTGCAGCCAAGATAATCGGCAACAAGCCATTCTTAAAACAGTTGTTATAAAAGATATCGGCATAACTGGGCGCGATCAGCGCGCGGATACCAAAATCTTCCAGCGCCCAGGGCGCATGTTCACGGCTGGAACCACACCCAAAGTTATCCCGCGCCAGCAGGATCGAACAACCCTGATAGCGCGGCTGGTTAAGCACAAAATCTGGATTAAGCGGACGGGTGCTGCTGTCCTGATCCGGCTGCCCCTCGTCGAGATAACGCAGCTCATCAAAGAGGTTGGGACCGAAACCCGAGCGCTTGATCGACTTCAGGAACTGCTTGGGGATAATCATATCGGTATCGATGTTCGCGCGATCCATCGGTGCCGCAAGACCCTGGTGCTCTGTAAACTTTCTCATCTTGCATCTCCCCTTAGCTCAGCATTTGGGATCGTCATTTCACGGACGTCGACAAAATGTCCGGCGATCGCCGCCGCCGCCGCCATCGCCGGACTCACCAGATGAGTCCGGCCGCCAAAGCCCTGCCGACCCTCGAAGTTACGGTTCGAGGTCGAGGCACAATGCTCGCCCTGACCCAATTTGTCGGCATTCATCGCCAGGCACATCGAGCACCCCGGCTCGCGCCATTCCAGCCCGGCTGCAATAAAGATCTTATCCAGGCCCTCGAGTTCGGCCTGCTGTTTAACCAGCCCAGAACCAGGAACCACCAGCGCCTGTTTGAGCGTGACGGCAACTTTGCGGCCTTGAACCACCGCCGCCGCTTCGCGCAGATCTTCGATCCGTGAATTGGTACAGGATCCGATAAACACCCGATCCAACTGAATAGAGGTGATAGGCTGATTGGGTTTAAGTCCCATATACTCAAGCGCCCGCTCCATCCCCTGACGCTTGCTGCTGTCGGTTTCGGCGGCGGGATCTGGGACATTGGCATCGATTGCCACCACCATCTCCGGGGAGGTCCCCCAGCTCACCTGAGGCTGAATCTGCGAACCGTTCAGCACCACCACCTGATCAAACTCGGCATCGGCATCGCTGTGCAGCTCGCGCCAGGCGTCAACAGCCAACGCCCAATGCTCGCCCTTAGGAGAAAATGGCCGGCCTTTCACGTAGTCGACGGTGATCTCGTCAACGGCAACCAAACCGACCCGCGCACCGGCCTCGATCGCCATATTGCAGATGGTCATTCGCCCCTCTACCGACAGTTTTTCTATCACCTCACCGCCAAACTCGATGGCATAACCGTTACCGCCCGCGGTACCTATCTTGCCTATAATTGCCAGCACGACATCTTTAGCGGTAACCCCTGCACCGAGCCGGCCGTCGACCCGTACCAGCAGATTCCTCATCTTCTTGGCGATCAGGCACTGAGTTGCCAGCACATGCTCGACCTCGGAGGTCCCTATGCCGTGGGCCAGAGCGCCGAAGGCACCGTGGGTGGCCGTGTGTGAGTCACCACAGACAACGGTCATTCCGGGCAGAGTCGCACCCTGCTCAGGTCCGACGACGTGAACGATACCCTGACGCAGGTCCTGCATCTTGAATTCGATAATGCCAAACTCATCGCAGTTGTCGTCCAGGGTGGTGACCTGAATCTTAGAGACCGGATCGGCGATCCCATCGGCACCCAGTTGGCGTTCCGCAGAGGTGGTCGGCACGTTATGATCGGGGGTGGCCAGATTGGCGGCCAACCGCCAGGGCTTGCGTTTGGCCAACCTCAGGCCTTCGAAGGCCTGAGGAGAGGTCACTTCATGCAGCAACTGACGATCGATATAGATCAGCGCACTGCCATCTTCCTGCTGGCATACCACATGGGCATCCCAAAGCTTGTCGTATAACGTCTTGCCAGCCATCTCGGCCTCCTGTCGGGGGTACGGGGGTAAAACTCGTTTTTATAAGCGGTTATCAACCGGGTAGTTTGACGCTATGGTATGACCCGACTATAAATAAAACAAATTCTATTTATCTATATAATGGATTCCTGTTTGGAATCCAAACAGCAGAGCGATCCTATATGGAAGCACCCAGCCTTAAAGCCTTTGTGACTGCCGCCGAATTAAGCTCATTCTCGCTGGCCGCCGAACAACTGCTGCTGACTCAACCCGCCATTAGCAAACGCATCGCCAACCTGGAACAACAGCTACAGTGTCGGTTATTCGATCGCATCGGGCGAACCATCAGCCTCACCGAGGCGGGCCAGACCCTGCTCCCCAAGGCCCGTAATATCCTGCTCCAGATCGAGGATACACGTCGGCTGCTCACTAACCGCAGCGGTAAGACGCAAGGATCCTTATCCCTTGCCACCAGCCACCATATTAGCCTGCATCGGTTACCCCCGGTACTACGCCTGTACCGGCACCAGTATCCTGACGTGGCCCTGGATCTTAAATTCGAACAATCGGAAGTGGCCTATGAGGGAGTCCTCAGTGGCGCCCTGGAACTGGCGGTGATCACCCTCTCACCCCAACCCCACCCACAAATCTGCTCCACACCGATCTGGATCGACCGATTGTCTTACTGCTGCGCGGTCGATCATCCTCTCGCCCAGCAGCCAAGGCTGCAGCTCAGCGACCTGACCCGGCACCAGGCGATACTGCCCACCGCAAGCACCTTCACCCGGCAACTGGTCGAGAAACGTTTTGAGCAGCAGCGGCAGACGCTCGATGTGGGCATGTCCACCAACAACCTCGACACCATTCGCATGATGGTCAGCATAGGATTAGGCTGGAGCCTGCTTCCGCAAACCATGCTGGACTCGAAGGTAGGGGCGCTACCGCTGGACAGCGAACAGATACAGCGCCCCCTAGGATTGATCTATCACCGGGATCGCACCCTATCCAATGCCGGCAAGGCGTTTATCGAGCTGCTCAGGAAGCAGGGTGATACCCACGCCCTGGCCGAGACCTGAGAGGCAGAATAACACCGAACGACTCGACAACGGCTCGCAGTGGCTTTATCTCCATGCCGTCGGCCTGATATGGCTCCTGCTCCTGTTTCAAAAAGGAGGACCGTTTCCACCTCCCTTGAAAAACACCGGCGTCCTGCGCAAAGCAGGTTCTCTTAGGTAGAGAAGAGCCGTTTTTTATTCTACCTTTAAGGCAACAGAGTCACTATTCACAGTCTACACCCTGCGGCTTGTCCCTAGGGTAGCTATCGCTGTGTAAATCGGTTGTTCTGCCGAGTTATAACCTCGAGCGTAGATAGACGAGTGCCTTAAACCCGTCTGCCTCGCCACGACCGGTCAAGCCAGACAGCCTGACCGAGATCCTGGCAGCCAAAACAGATTATGATCTAAACAGCCTGACCGGTAATATAGTGTGCATCTAATCTAGCAACCTGTCGGACTTGACCGGTGTTGCGAGAGACTTCTTGAGTTAGGTAAATTGATTTGAGACGGTTTTCGATCTGTTTTGAGACTACAAACCGGCAGGACCGCCGATGTGCACAGCAATAGCAGCCCCTGGAGCAAGTTGCAGGAACCCAGTTTGTGAATAAGGGTCCTATTAAACGAAAAATAGAGTGCCAAATAGCCAGAGTCAGTTTTCCCGCACGACCGCATGGATGTAGGAGGTAGAGCAACTCCGAGCAGTTGCCGAGTAGATCAGCATTAAGTCCGACAGGCTGCTAGACACCGCCTGATCCCGCAACTCCGGAGTGAGTACAGTGAACCCCAACCCGCTTGATGAGTTGCAACAATGGATTGAAACCCAAACAGCGCATTGTCACAGCCTGCTGGGCGATCAAGAAAGCGAGCCTGCTGACTGGCAGACGCTGCTCGATAGCAGCCGCTCACTCGCGCAACAGCAACCCGACGAGCAGCGTGATCTGACTGAATCCATGGTACAGCAAGCCAAGGGTTTCAGCCGCTACGGCGAGCGCTTGCTACGGGCGTTGAAGCACGAGAGCTCGCCTTCAGACCTTGAACAGTCCGTCCGCGATCTGAGTACCCATCTGCAGTTACAAGCGGGTGAATCTTTTTACCGCCACTGGCAACTTCCGGAACCCTTACAGCAGACCCTGCAGCAACTCGGCCTCTCACCCAGCGGCTTCAGTAGCTTCCCGTTTCTGCACAGCAGCCTCAACCGCAGCAAGGATAAGCACCAGCAACAATTACAGCAGATGCAGCGATCATTAAACGAATTCACCGAGACCCTGGGCCTGTATATCGAACTGCAAAACCAGATCAGCCAGCGTACCAGTAACCGCATGATTCTCCAGCTGCAGCAGCAAGAGTCTGCACCTGAAAGCCTGACAGAACTCCATCAGATCTGGGTCGACTGTTACGAACAATGCTACCAGCAGCAGCTCGGCACCCCTGAATACCAGCAGATCTATGGTCGCCTAGGTAATGCTATCCTGGCACTGCAACAGCAGGTACAGGATTACTGGCAAAATGAGTACCTAGGGGTGGGACTGGTTCCCAGGAGTGATTATGATGGGCTCCTGCAGCACCATCACCAACTCCGAAAGAGTCACAAACAGTCCCAGCGCCAGATCAAGAAACTGGAGCAGGCGCTCGAATGCCAGCAGCAGCAACTGGCCGCTTTGCAACAGCAGTTATTGCAGCCACAGCCCACCGCAACCGCTTACCCGGACACCAAGCGCTGATGCATCGCTTCAACATCAACGCCGAACGACTGGCGCAGGAACTCAACGACTCTAACGAACAGCTGGTCGCCAGCTTGCAGACCCTCAGCCAACTACCCGAGGTCAGGGTCGGACAGTCCAGCCACCAAACCATCTACTCCGAAGACAAGCTCCAGCTGAACCACTACCCCGCCGCTGCAGGCACAGAACAGGGCAACGGCCGCCCCCTGCTGATCGTTTACGCACTGATCAATCGCCCCTATATTCTCGACCTGCAGCCTGACCGGTCGCTGATCCAGGCCCTCAATCAACGTGGCTTATCGGTCTATCTGATCGATTGGGGCTACCCAGACCGGGCCGACTGCTATCTGGACCTGGACGACTACATCAACGGCTACCTCGACAACTGCGTGGAGGCTGTTTGCCGCCACAGCGGTCATGCTAGCCTGAACCTGCTGGGCGTGTGCCAGGGTGGAACCTTCAGCCTCTGTTACAGCGCCCTGAATCCCGAGCGCGTCAACAACCTGATTGCCCTGGTCACACCGGTCGACTTCCGCACCCCTGACAACATGCTCAGCCATCTGGCTCAACAGCTGGATCTCGACCTGGCGCTCAAAGCGAATGGCAATATCCCCGGGCATATGCTGACCCAGACCTATAACGCACTGATGCCGATTCGACTCGGCCTCCAAAAAGCCCTGAACATGCCCAAGCAGCTCGCCACCACCGACAGCGCGATGAACTATCTGCGCATGGAAAAGTGGATCAATGACAGCCCCGATCTGGCGGGAGAGGCTTGTCGGGAGTTTGTGCAGAAGTTTTTCCATGACAATCGCTTTATCGAGGGCAATCTGACTATCGGCGATCAGACGGTTACACTGAAAGACTTTACCGGCCCACTGCTCAACATTTTCGCCGCCCGTGACCATCTTGTTCCTCCCGCCGCCTCTAGGGCCTTGGCCGCGCTTACCGGAAGCACGGATTACCAGGAGCAGGAATTCTCTGGCGGACACATAGGCGTCTTTGTCGGACGCCAGGCTCAACAACAGCTACCTGATCTGATCAGCGACTGGCTCCAGGCCCGCCCCTGACAGAATCTTCAACAGACACCCACAAAAAAGCCGAACTGAGTTCGGCTTTTGGGGCGTTAACCTGCTGGCAGCTATCCCTTATTTCGAGAGCCGCCTTATTTCTTGACGGGAGGCGCCTTAAACTGAGATGGCTCTTGTCCAGGCTCGACCCCAGACTCACCCCCTGCAGCTTCGTCTCCCGGCTGCTTAAACATGTTCCACATCGACATATTACCGCCGGTAAACTTGTTCATCACCTTCAGCGGATTGGTCACATCCATCATCGACTCCATCTGCGCGCGGATACGATCCTGTTGCGACAAGAAGACACCGATACTCTGCTCTAAATACTGCCCCATCATCCCCGACATGCTATCGCCATAAAAACGGATCAGCTGTTGCAGCACCTGATTGGTGAGCATACCGGCATCTTCGCCCTCCTGCTCACTGATAATCTGCAAGAGTATATTACGGGTAAGGTCTTTCCCCGTCTTGGAGTCCTGCACCTGAAAGGTAATGTTTTCCAGCACCAGCCCCCGCACATCCTCCAGAGTGATATAACAACTACGAGAGGTATCGTAGAGACGGCGATTAGTGTATTTCCGAAGTATACGCAAAGTCTATTAGCCTCTGTAGCCAAGCCCAGCCGGTAGGCTTAGTCTTTATCTTTTGTCTGGTTCGTCGAGCCGAAACCGCCCATCAACTGCACCATCATCCGCTGCAACTGATCTACCGAACCACCGCTGTAAAGTTTGAGCATTGCTGCCGTATCGAAACCCTCAACACCCATCTTCTCACGAACCTTGCTCAGCATCTCTTTATGGAGTTCCTGAACATCGGGTAAACCCAGCACGCGCCGAAATTCTTCGGGGGTCAATTCCAGATCTATACTGAATTTCATCAATAAACTCCTTAATTGTAAACCCACTTAATTTTATACTAAACCGTAACCACTTAACAAAAACAATCACGGACGCTGGCAACCGCTACTTATCGAGCCTCTGTTTATCCAGCGCTATTTATCCAGTCTAAGGCCGCGCCATGCCAACAGCCATCCCAGCAGCGACGTCGCTGCTGCAAGCACAAATAATGTGGAGCCTCCGTATTGACTCCAGATCCAACCACTCAGAAAAGCGCCCAGAGATCCTCCCACACCAAAACCCAGACTGCTATACAACGCCTGGCCCTGCCCCTGATGAGAGGCTGGAAAGAAATGATGCACCAGGGCAATGCCGGCCGCATGCAGACAACCGAAGGTCACCGCATGGAACAACTGCGCGACTAATACTGCCCACAGCTGCTCAGGCAGCAAGCCGATCATCAGCCACCTTAGCACACTGACGGCCATGCCAAACTGCACCATGGCGCGTAACCCGGTCCAACTGAGCAACCGATGCATCACCCAGAACATCAGCACCTCGGCCACCACCCCCAGCGCCCACAACAGGCCGATCTGGGTCTTATCGTAACCCTGCTCACTCATATAGATCGAATAGAAGCTGTAATAGGGCCCATGACTCAGTTGAATCAGCAGATAAACCGCAAAAAAACTCAGCACCGGAGGACGCTTGATCAACTGCCACAGGCCATCGACCTGGGCCTCCTCAACCGCCGGCGCCGGGGGTGGGTTGATACCCAGGGATGCCAACCACACCAGCAACATAAGCCCCCACATCACCGGGACCAAGATGCCAATATCAACCCAATCAAACAGCCAACCGAGCACCAGCACCGCCAGAATAAAGCCCACCGAACCCCATAGACGGATGCGACTATAGCCCTGCTGGTCAGCGCCCAGCGCGCGCAGCGTGACCGCTTCAAACTGCGGCAACACCGCATTCCAGAAAAAACTGAACCCAAACATCAGCACCGCCCAGTGCCAGAATGTTTTGGCCCAGAAGGCACCACTGAAGACGATCAGGGTCAGCAGAGCACCGGCGCGAATAATACGCACCGGCTGCCCGGTGCGATCCGCCAGCCAGCCCCAAAGATTAGGCGCGACAATACGGGTACCCATCAGCACCGCCATCAGCGTTCCGATCTCTACCCCACTAAAGCCTTTAGACTTAAAAAACAGCCCCAGATACGGAGCTATGGCACCCAGCAGGGCGAAATAGAACAGATAGAAAGATGACAGTCGCCAGTACTCGGAGCGCTCTAGCGACATATTAAGTGGTCGATATCACGCTTGAGCGGGAATAACCGGCACACCCGAATGCACCTGAGCATTCTGGCCACGGTGACGTAACAGATGATCTAGCAGCGTGATCGCCATCATCGCCTCGGCGATCGGGGTGGCACGAATACCGACACAGGGATCGTGGCGCCCCTGGGTGATCACTTCGATCGGATTACCCTTGGCATCGATACTACGGCCGGCCAGCCTCAGGCTCGAGGTCGGTTTGAGAGCCAGATGAGCGATTATATCCTGGCCGCTGGAGATACCCCCCAACACGCCACCCGCGTGGTTGGAGAGAAACCCCGCAGGGCTCATCTCATCACGGTGTTCGGTGCCTTTTTGTTCGACCACCGCAAAGCCATCACCGATCTCGACCCCTTTGACCGCGTTGATACTCATCAGCGCATGTGCCAGCTCGGCATCGAGGCGATCAAAAACGGGTTCACCCAGCCCGACCGGCACTCCGGTGGCGACCACCGAGATTTTGGCGCCGACGGAATCGCCCTCTTTACGCAACGCATCCATATAGGCTTCCATCTCAGGCACCTTGGCCGCGTCAGGACAGAAAAATGGGTTCTGATGCACCTGATCCCAGTCCAGCACCTCGGCCTTGATCGGCCCCAGCTGTGACAGGTAACCCCGCACCTGGACCCCCAACTGCTGCAGACATTTCTTGGCGACTGCACCGGCCGCAACCCGCATGGCTGTTTCCCGCGCCGAAGAGCGACCACCACCCCGGTAATCACGGAATCCATACTTCTGCTGATACACATAATCAGCATGGCCCGGCCGGAAACTGTCCTTGATCGTGGAATAATCCTTGGAGCGCTGATCGGTGTTCTCGATCAACAGCCCGATCGGGGTACCCGTGGTCTTGCCCTCGAACACCCCGGAGAGGATTTTTACCACATCGGCTTCGCGACGCTGAGTGGTATGGCGCGAGGTTCCCGGTTTACGCAGATCCAGGTCGCCTTGCAGATCGGCCTCGCACAATTCTATCCCGGGTGGGCAGCCATCGACGATACAGCCTATTGCCAGGCCATGACTCTCACCAAAGGAGGTCAGGGTAAACAGCTTGCCGATTGTGTTTCCAGACATCTTGTACTCCGGTATGCCAGCTGCGATCAGCAACTGTTAGTAAATTTTAAATTAGCGGCCGTTAACGGCGTTTAAACGTGCTGCCAGCTGGCGAAGATCGTAGGCGGTGATCATAAATACGCCGTTCCCTCCTTGGGGAAGGTCGGCCCAGACCAGGGCATTCTCGGGCAGCTGCTGCCGCAATGCAGCCTCGGAGTTACCGACCTCTACCACCAGCAGACCATCGTCACTGAGATAATCGCCCGCCTGTGCCAATATCTGGTAGCAGATATCCAAGCCGTCCGCCCCCGATACCAGCCCCAGCTCGGGTTCATGGCTGTATTCGGCCGGCATAGCGGCAAAATCGGCCTGATCCACATAGGGCGGATTGCTGACGATAAGTTGATATTGCTGCCCAGGCTCCAGAGCCGCGAACAGATCGGACTCCAGCGCCTGCACCCTGGTGGCCAGAGAATGCTGTTCTATATTGCTGCGACAGACCTCTAACGCCTCTGCGGATATATCCAACAGATCGACCTCAGCACCCTCATACAGCTGGGCGCAGGCGATGCCGATGCAACCACTACCGGTGCATAGATCCAACACCCGCTCGACCTCGACACCCTCAAGCCAGGGTGCGAAGCCCTGCTGAATCAACTGCGCGATCGGAGACCGGGGTATCAGCACTCGAGCATCCACCTTAAAGGGCATGCCGCAAAACCAGGCCTCGCCAATCAGGTAGGCCGCAGGGATTCGCTCGCCAATGCGCCGCTCGAACAGCGCCAGAATCTGCCGCTTTTCGCTACTCAGCAGCCGTGCATCGAGCGCATCCGGATTCACATCCCAAGGCAGCCCGGCCGCATGTAAGACCAGCTGCACCGCCTCATCCCACGCATTATCGGTACCCTGACCGTAAAACAGGTCGGCACGACGAAAGCGACTGACCCCCAGGCGGATAAAATCACGGATGGTACTAAGCTCGCTAAGGGCCGAATCGAGGCTGCTCATGAAGATTTATCGCTGTCGGGAATTGGGGGGGGTATATCTTAATGAAAATGATGCCCAATCGCTATCGTTGGGTTCTTCAGGGCACTATTATAAAGGCTATACGCGCATGAAGCGCGTTTAAACCCACGACCACAACCGGCCCCGGAGCGATGACAGCCAACTCTAACGACAGCCCAGACTTCAAAGCACTGGTCGGCAAGGATGTTCGCCAGCATCATCACGATCGTGCCGACCTGCATCGCCGCCACCCCTGCTCGGAGACTCAGCGCTACAGGCGCAAGGCCGCCCAACAGCAAAGCCAAGCGCTCTGTGATGGTTTATCTGATGAGATCAGGCAACTGGTGGACTCTGAAGAGACGCTGCTCTATGCGGCTAACGGCGTCCAGCTAAACACGATTAAGAAGCTCAAGCAGGGGCATACCCCCTGGCAAGAGTACTTGGATCTGCACGGCTGCACCGTCCAGCAGGCACGTGATGATCTTAGCCAATTTATGCGCGATGCTAGGTTTTCTCACGCACGCTGCGTGAAGGTTGTGCATGGCAAGGCGTTTCGCGCAGACAGTACGCCGCCGGTGATAAAGTCGTACGTTAACGACTGGCTCAGGCAGTTCCCCGAGGTCCTGGCATTTGTATCGGCACAGCCGCGCGATGGCGGCACCGGGGCGGTTTACGTACTTTTAAAACAGCACAAAGGCTAGAATAGCCGACACCAAAGCGACATATCACTTTACCTGCCACCACTAAAGGCGTAGTTTACGCCCTTTTTATCGTCAACAATCGGTTGAAAACAGCATGGAAAAAGCATTCGCCAGCATTATTCAGGCCTGCGGTGAAGACCTGACCCGAGAGGGTCTGTTAGACACCCCGAAACGCGCTGCCAAGGCGTTCAAATACCTGACTCGTGGCTATGATCAAACCCTGGACGAGGTGGTCAATAACGCCCTGTTCGCTTCCGATAACTCGGAGATGGTTCTGGTCAAAGATATAGAGCTGTATTCGCTGTGCGAGCACCATATGCTGCCGTTTATCGGCAAGGTTCACGTAGCGTATATCCCCTCGGGAAAAGTGATAGGTCTCTCCAAGATCGCCCGGATCGTCGACATGTATTCCCGACGCCTGCAGATTCAGGAAAACCTGACCAAGCAGATCGCCGATAGTATCATGGAGGTTACCGGTGCCGCAGGTGTCGGGGTGGTGATCGAAGCCAAGCATATGTGCATGATGATGCGCGGTGTCGAAAAACAGAATGGCGTGATGAAGACTTCGATGATGACAGGCCTGTTTCGCAGCAACCCCAGCACTCGCAGTGAATTCTTTTCGCTGATTAACTAGAGCCACTCAACCCCCGCTAAAACCTGCTCCCGGCTTATCCTAAGGATCCAAGCCGGACAATCAGGGAGGACCGCTCTCGATACGCAGGTCATCGAACCAGGCGCGCGCCTCGGAATGGCTATTATCGGTATCCGTCATAATCGCAATGGCGCCTACCGCAGCCGGTTCCTCGCCAAACAACCGTTGATAGTCGGCCCTGACATCGCGTCGCTCGGTAATCCAGACACCCGCCTGCTCATCCCCAGACTGCAACGCCAGCATCATCGCATTGGCAGTGAAAGGGTTGGCGATACTCTCGCCCTTAGGCAATCTATTAGCCCAGATATAGTTAATACTTCGGGTTTTTGGATAAAACCAGTGGGGAAAGACCACATAGATACGCGCGGCATAATCATCCCCGGCCTTCGTGCGAGCATCCCCTTTCGCCAGCGTACGCTCTATTTTCCAGCGCCAACTCAGGATCGGAAAATCCTCAAGCGAGTATTCAATCTCAAAAAACACCCCCGAGGCGGCGTCCTGGCTGTGCGCGGCCAAGACCTTAGACCCCCCCTCATCGACGAGAGCATACTGGGTCAGGCCCTGAAAGCTTTTCGTTTTCCAGCCTCTGGAACCCGGCTCAAAATCGCTAATGGAGATAATAACAGCCGTCCGCTGCGATGCTGATTGAGCACTCACCACGATGGCCACTAACGCCAGCCAGGCAAACAGGAGTAGCCGCTGAGAAAATCGGTAAGCAACTGATTTCATGATTTTCCCTGATGATCTGACCGCAGCCGCAGTGCCGCTGATGCGCATAAACACAGACAATAATTAAGCGGACCAGGCATCAAGCTTGGCAGACTCCTAGTGACGATACGTAAAACTAACGGCACCAAAGGCATCGCGCTCAGCCGTAAAGGCTGTCCTCGAACTCATGGACGAGAGTTGAAGCACATAAGCGAGCGCGCCAAACTTCCAGACAACCCCGGTGGACATTTGATTCTGAACGGGCTCCAGAGGAGCATAGTGACTATTTTTAAAGGTATTACCTTCGATAAAAATATTGTTAAACACCAGGCCCAAGTTCCCTCCGACAAAAAAATAGATAAAATCCTGTCCCGCAGAAGCGGATAATGAGTAGGCCTTTCGGTTAGCATCTAATGAAAATACTGGAAAGCTGTGCTGCAGAGCGGAACCCCACCTGAGGGCGAAACCGGCCTGGGTAGCGGATTTCAGATTGCCCAGACTTGCCCCATAAAGCCCCAAAACATCAAACTGACAACCTCTATTATCAGAACGATAGAGGTTCTGCACGCGCTGGGCTTCAACGTTAAAGACCAGCTCATTTTCGATTTGATTATCCCAGCCATTAGGCTCCTGAGCACCCAACAGTCCGTGCATAAGAGCCTGAGATTCCTCAGCGAAAGAGAGGGGGCCCACAGCACCCAGCGTCAGAGATAACTGCTCAGCAACCTGCCCGTCCCAGGCATACAGGGTGCCTTGCCATGCGAGCAAACCCGCGTAAGGCAAATCGTCGGCAATTAACTTTTTACTACTAATATTTTCAGGGGTTTGGATACGCTGAAAAAACATATGCGAGACCCCCCGCTGCTTATTTTTGAGGGTACTGACATAAAGGTCTTTCGCCAGCCAATGCAGCCAATCGGGTAAGTTATCCTGATTAAAATCGCTGAAGGGCCCCTTGCCAAACCCAATTTCCGTGCCGTTGGTGTAACCCGCATCATCGCCAACAAAGAAGTCATTCTCAAGCGTAAACCAGACGAATTCCGGAGGCTGTTCTTGGGTACTGGCTACGGGTGAATACCCGAGCAGCCCTACAAGCAGCCCTGTAGACAGCCCTAGAGACAGCCCTAGAGACAGCAAGGGGTTGCCCGGAAAATTCTTCAGTTGCTTGCTCGGCACGGCATCACCCTCGGCCCTGCTCAGCAGGGACATTAAGCATAGTCCTTTCGACTCATCGGCGTTCGTGCCGATACACAGAGCCCTGCTCGTCAGGTTGCTGGATAAACCAACTACCGGTGAGCAAATCCTCATGTAGGGATAAAACTATTCCGAGCAGGGCTGCAAAGCCTCCTAGTGAATACCCGATTTCTGCTGCCTGTCCCGGACATAGGCAACAATCTGGGTCACTTCATCGGTCGTAACCTCGGGCAACGGCGGCATATCACCGAAGTTCCAATGGTGCGCTCGAGCACCCTCCTTGACGGCGCGATAAAACGCCTGATCGCCGTGATGCCCCGGTTCGTAGATCTTATGATTCAACGGCGGACCCTGCCCTGTGCCGTTCATCATCAAACCATGGCAGGAGGAGCAGTTCTTAGTATACAGCTCCCGCCCCTGATCGATATCAACCGCAGCAGCCGCGCCCTGCTTGTCTGGCCTTTCGGATTCATCAGGAGCACCGCAGGCACTCAACAGGGTGACCGCGGCAATGCTTAACCACATCTTGAACTTCATAACGTTATCCTCAGTAGACTCTGTAGACGCTACTAACCCGCATCGCTCGATTGATGAGACTCAGAGATTCAGGTCCCGTGCTTGCCCCCATAACCACTGGGTTCGGGCGAAGACCAACCGTCCAGCGCACCCTCAGCCGGCGCAAAGACCTGCACCAATAGCGGGTAACAGCGCGTGGAATCGTCGGAATGGCCGCTACCGCAGTCCCCACCCGGGCAGGTGGACAGCGCCCCCAGGAGATCGATCTCGGCGAAGAACTCGATAAAGTCACCCGGGCGTACGGGGCTGGCCTTCATAAAGTACTGGTGCGTATCGCGGGTAAAGCCGGTACACATAAAAACGTTCATAACGTCGTGCACATGCGGTTCGGCGTCTTCCACCCTGACACCCCTGGCGGATGCCAATGCCCGGGTAAGGTTGGAGTGGCAGCAGTGGTGGTAATGATCCCCCTTAAGCATGACGTTGGTATAGGGATCGCAGCGGGTACCGATCACGTCATGAACGCCGGCACCGTCTGCATCCCAGCCGTACCAGTCCAGCGTATCCTGGGTGATTGTCGCCATGGGACGTAGCTTCGGCAGATTGCTCCAGAGTCGGTCTCCGGTACTCAGGTGACTGGCGTGCAGCTGCCGGGTCTTGCCGCTAAAGAAGCGCTCGCTGAGATCCTTGGCGTTCCACAGATTCAGGTCACCCACCTGAGGACCTTCGACGCTGTAGATGCGAAAGAAGTGACCGGCTGGGACCTCGAAAGAACCGCCGTCCCGGGGCGGAATAAGCACTTCGAAGACCTTCGTCATGCCCTCCCTGGCTTGGCTGTACAGGGCAGCATCGAAGGACGGCAAGCCGTCCACGTCATAACAGATGACCGGCTGAGTCGAGCGCCGGTCATCAGAGGCGGCAGGGACGTCCGCGATGCGGATCTCGATGTCGGGCTTGTTCATAGCGAAGGTGTCCGGTGGATTTCAATCTGGCAGCCTGTCGAAGGTGACCGCTGTGGCGAGGTGCTTTTTATTGAGGTCAAAATCGATTTGCGGCGATTTTTTAACTATTTCAAGGATTCCAATAATGATGCCGGCTGTCAAGAGTCGACTGGCTCTCAGCCGACGGCTCTCAACCTACGGTGAAGGCCAGCAGCATGCTGATATGACTCAGCGACTGGCCGCTTTGCTGGCGCCAGGTATTGAAGGCCGCCTGCACATTTTTCAGATCGCGTTGGGCGGTCGGCATGCGGTCGACGATCCCCTGCGCCTTGAGTGCCGCCACCACATCGGGACTGAGCCTGAAGGTATCCTTACCGACCATGCGTAAAAACGCGGCACCCGATTGACCGCCCAGCTGAGCACCACGTTTTTTCAGCAACGCCCAGAGGCCGATAATATCGTCTTCTGGCCAGGCGGCGATAAAGTGACCAAATCCGCCGTGCGTCTGCGACAGCTCATGCACCAGCACCGCATTAACACGAATCGACTTGATCTTGCCCCAGTGGCGGATCAGGGCCTTGTTTTGCATCCTGGCTTCGAGTTGCTCGTCGCTCATAAAACTCAGTTTGAGCGGATCAAAGCCGAAAAAGGCCTCCTCGAATGCCGGCCATCGGCTATCGACCAGGGAATGCTTGAGTCCGGCACGAAACACCCGTCGGCACAGCGCAGAGAGATAGCGGTCATCGCTCAGCCCGATCAGTTGATCGGCGGTTGCGACCTCGGGAAACTGGACAAAAACGCGCTCAGCGTCTGCGCGTTCACGCACATGCTGTACGATCCAGGCATAGTTTTTCATGCGCGGTGACCCTCTCTAGCTGTTATAAATCCCACTCTACCCGCTCCTAGGCGGATTGCCAGCACCCGCACAAGTGTCTAATAGCCCCAGCATCCGTCATGACTAAACCCCAGATTCTCAGATACCGCCTATTTCCACCTCCGGCACCGGCGGGTATTATAGGCCGCTTGATCTG
>JBLHND010000005.1:0-46719 GCA_047622605.1 Motiliproteus sp.
CCAAGCAATGGCGAAAACAGAACCGACTCAAGACCACCCGACGCTGAGAGATGCTGACACAGAAGTCGCAGAAGCCGCAGAAGCCGCAACAGTCATACCCGCCACCAACCCCGACGATACCGAAGCCAAAGCCGAAGCCAAAGCCGATGCCAAAGCCGTGACGGAAACAGAACCGACTCTAGCCGACCAGACGGTGATGGATGCCGAAGCCGAAGCAACGGTAGCGGATACGGATACGGATACGGATATGTGAATGCTGGGGGATTGCTGGGATTGCATCCCAGCTTACAGCGTCCCCTGCCGCCGGAATAGCCAGACACCGGAAGCACGCTGGACAAAACCAACGGCACTCAGACTATCTTTGATATCGAGTGCCTGGGGATGCGCCTCGACGGTTAACAGATAACTCAGATCCGGGTTCAACACCCAGCGACCGCTGAGTTGCACCGCCGCTTCCGAACCCTCAAAATCCACCTGCAGGCTACCACCCACGCAACTCAGATTGGCTTCAATTCTGCCAAGACGGTTCAAGGATTCGGACATAAGTCCCTGCCAGTCTTGCAGTGCAACCCGCCCTTCCTGAAGCGTCGTACAGCCCTGCCGTCCGATCCGGGCATCGGTCAGGCTGGCACTGATCTCAACATCCAGAGGCAACGACTGCCCCTGGAATGTCGACACCCAGGCACTCAGGCGGCCGTTGAGCTGCAGATCTTTTACCCGAGCAGCGCCGTCCAAGGACACCGCGACCCGAGCCCGGTCCTGCGCCGAATTCAGTGTTAGCCGATAGCCCCAGGACGCGCTTAACAGTGCCCGCATATCCCACTGCCAACCGAGCGATCGCACAGCCAGGGGCAGCATGACCCCCTCCGCCGTACCGCGCCAAAGACTTCCGCTCAAACGCTTAATAACCGGAAGCGAGTGCTGCGATGGCTCGCTGGGGAGCAGTTGCTGATAAACCCAGCCCGCCGGCACCCACAACAGCATCAACAGCAGATAGGCCGCGACGAAGCCCAGCCCCAGCCGAAGATAACCCGCTTGGAGAGCCTGCTCCTGACGCTCAAAGCTCAACATCGATATCCACCTGTTCATTGCCACGCCGGATACCCACGGATGCCGAGCCACCGGCGGTCACCAGGGCGATCAACTTGCTGATATTTTCCGGCTTGGATAGATCGAGATAATTGACATGGGTCACCAGATCACCCGGCCGCAATCCCAGGGCCTGAAACAGACGTCCGTCTCTGCCCGCATTCAGCCGATAGCCGATGACCCTGCTACCTTCTACCTGCGGACTGATCTGCACAAAGCGACCGAAAGAGAGCGGATCGGTGAGAATCTTGTGCCGGTAATCACCCACGATGGCCTCCAGCTCGGTCCCCTTGAGATCGATCCGAGTGGGCAAAGACTCGGCAATAACCGCGCGACGTTCTAAGCTACGGATAGGCTTGCCACCGCCGGAATCAGCCAGCAATTCGATATATTCTCGTTGCCCGTCGACCTCTATTACCACCCGATCCTGCAGTACCTGCAGCAAGCGGGAGGTTGAGCCCAGCTTCAGGCTATCTCCGGGTATAAAGGCCGCCTGTCGATTATTGCTCAACAAGATCGCCACCGAATGGGCGGCGATAGGGCTGTGCAGAATACCGACCAGCTTGACCGCATGCCGGGTCTTAATAGCCTGCATGGGCGCGCTGGCAACAATGGCAGTGGCGGGTTTAGCCTGCACAGAACCGAGCAGATTAGCCGCGATAAGCCGATCCACAGTGGGTTCGGAACCGGCTGTGGTCAGGGTATGAGAAACGGACGCCTCAGGCGTTAATGCCGGGGCGACAGGTGCGATCAATTTCCAACTCAGATCGGCAGCCTGATACGCCAGCACCAACACCAGAGCGCTTATTAGATATCGTTGCAGATTCATACGTCCTTCAGAGGGTAGTTTTCTTATCGCTGGAATATTAGCACTATCAATACCGCCATGACGACTCCAAAAAATCGCCTAACATCAGCCAAAGCATATGAAAACAGAGCCATTTTATCCTAACCTCTGGACTAAAGCGGCCTAGCGACCTGAATGAAAAGCGGTTATGATCTGGCACTTGTGCAAGTACTCAGGGACAGTAGCAACAGCCAATGATATCAATCAATCTGCTCTACTTCAGAACGACCCCGGCGCTAAAAACAGTCTGCTACGCCTCGCCTTTATCCCGGGTCGCTCTATCTATACGGGCGTTAAAACAGACCAGTCTATTGCTGTCGATTGTTGTGATGCTCGGTCTGTCTTCCCTGGCTCTGGCTGAAGATTTCAGCGTCGATATGCGCGATACCGATATCAAGGAGTTTATCGCGACCATCGGCAAGCTGACCAACAAGACCATCATTATTGACGACCGGGTTAAGGGTAAGATCAATATCCGCAGCCCGCGCACCCTGAGCGAGTCCGAGCTTTACGATATTTTTCTGGTACAACTGGGCGTCAGCGGTTTCGCGGTGGTCGATTTGGGCAACAACATTCTCAAGGTTATCCCCTCGCAGGGTGCCAAACTCTCAGGGATCGAAGTCCAGACTGACGACGATGCCCTGCCGAGCCCGACCGAAAATGTGGTCACCCGTGTCGTCCAGGTGACTAATGTCGATGTCAACGCGCTGGTGCCTATCCTGCGTCCTCTGGTCGACAACAAGACCGGCATCATCGCCCCCTACCCCGCGTCCAATGTTATCTTGATTACCGATCGCGAATCTAATGTCAGACGACTACTGCAGATTATCATTCAGGTCGACAAGGCCGACAGCGTCGATACCGAAATTATCCAGCTGCACAACGCCTCGGCCCACGAGATCGGGCAGACCCTCACCACCCTGATGAGGGAACAGACTAAGGGCCCTGAAAGCGCACGACAGATGCCGACGATCACCGCCGACGAGCGCAGCAACAGCCTGCTGATCCGGGCCGACAAGAGCAGCCGTGCCTACCTGAAAAAAGTGATCCGCAAACTCGACTCCGAAGTACGAACCGATACCAACACTCGAGTGCGCTATCTTAAATATGCCAAGGCGATCGACCTGGTACCGGTGCTGGAAAGCATCGGCAGCTCGATCGCCTCCGCCGACAAGGCGGTGGCAGACAAAGCGCCGCTGCAGAATCAAACCAGTATCAACATCAAGGCCCACGAGCCCACCAACAGCATCGTGTTATCGGGCTCCCCGAGCCTGATCAAGCAGCTCGACAGTGTGATAGATAAACTCGATATCCGCCGCGCTCAGGTGCATGTCGAGGCGATCATCGTCGAGATGTCCGAAACCCGGGCCAAGGAGCTGGGGGTTCAATGGATGTTCGGCAGCAAAAACGGCAGCAGTATCACCCCCGTCGCCGGCACCAACTTCACTACCGGAGGCGCAGGCACAGATACCAATAGCGTCGCTACTGCGGCGCTGGCAGGAAGCCCCGCCTTGGCACAAGGAATAACGATGGGCGTGGGACGTTTTGCGAGTTCAGGGCTCAACTTTGCAGCGCTGATCAACGCCCTGCAAAGCGATGGCGATACCAATATCCTCTCCACCCCCAGCCTGATGACGATGGATAACGTCGAGGCCTCGATCTTGGTGGGGGAGGAGGTTCCGATAATCACCGGAGCCTCCGCCGGCGATAACAACAGCAACCCTTTCCAGACCATCTCTCGCCAGGAGGTGGGAATTAAACTCAAGATCACTCCCCAGGTCAACGACGGCAGTGCGGTGCAGCTGAAGATCGAGCAGGAGGTCTCCTCGGCCACCGTAGACGAAAGATCCACCGAGATCATCACCAAGAAGCGCGAGATCAAGACCACGGTACTGATCGATGATGGTGCGACGATCGTCCTGGGCGGCCTGATCGATGACAGTGTCCAGGAGAACAGTTCCAAGGTGCCGCTGTTGGGCGACATCCCCTATCTAGGACGGCTGTTTCGTTCCGACTCCACCACCGTGGTGCGGCGTAATCTGATGGTGTTTATCCGCCCCACGATTATTCGTGACCAGAGCGCTATGGCCGCGATCAGCACCAGTAAATACGGCTATATTCGCGCCCAGCAACTGCTGCAGGAAAGCCACGGCATTCAGCTATTTCCCGACGAGGCTCCGCGGGTGCTACCCGAGTGGACTGGAATGAGCGCCTCGCGGCCCAACCTTGTTGCGCCTGAGTAACCGGTGTGATGCATTCGCTCCCAACGACCCCGCCAGGCAATGTCGAGCCCAACCACGCCGAATCCAAGGGTGTGAGCGCACTGCCACGCTTGCCCTTTAGTTTTGCCAACCGTTTTAAGGTAGCCCTGCGCTGGGATCCGTCAGGGGCGGTCGCGACCCTGATGCACACCGCGTCCACCCCGCTGTGCGCACTGCTGGAAGTGCAGCGGCTGATTCAGCCTTGGCAAAAACCGCTGCAACTGCAATGCCTGGATGCCGAAGCCTTCGCCCAGCTGCTCAGCGAGGGTTATCAGCAGAGCAGTCAGGCCAATATGCAGTTGATGGAGCAGATCGGCGACGAGGTGGATCTGTTCAAGCTGGTACAGGAACTGCCTGAAAACGAGGATCTGCTGGCCGCCGAGGATGACGCCCCTATCATCAAGCTGATCAACGCCCTGCTGGCCGAAGCGATCAAAGAGGGCGCGTCTGATATCCATATCGAGCCCTACGAAAAACGCCTGTCCATACGCTTGCGCGTCGATGGGGTGATGCGCGAAGTGCTGTCGCCCAACTATAAACTGGCCGCGCTGCTGATCTCCCGGATCAAGGTGATGGCCAAGCTCGATATCGCCGAGAAAAGGGTGCCTCAGGATGGCCGGGTCTCACTGAAGATCGCAGGCCGCGCGCTCGATGTCCGCGTCTCCACCCTGCCTGCCAATAACGGCGAGCGGGTGGTGATGCGTCTGCTCGACAAACAGGCCGCCGTCCTGGGTATGACCCATCTGGGGATGCAACCGGAGACCCTGGCACAGTTCAAAAAACTACTGCTGCAGCCCAATGGCATTATCCTGGTCACGGGCCCGACCGGCTCGGGTAAGACCACTACGCTGTACGCGGGACTGGGGATGCTTAATACCCGCGATCGCAATATCCTCACCGCGGAAGATCCGATCGAATACACCCTCGATGGCATCGGCCAGACGCAGGTCAATCCCAAGGCGGGTATGACCTTTGCCAAGAGTCTGCGCGCCATGCTACGCCAAGACCCCGACATTCTGATGGTCGGCGAGATCCGCGACCTGGAAACCGCCGAGATCGCAGTCCAGGCCAGTCTCACCGGCCACCTGGTGCTCTCCACCCTGCACACCAATAATGCCGTTGGTGCCATCACCCGCTTACAGGATATCGGGGTGGGCGCCTACCTGATCGCCACCAGCGTTAAGGGCGTGCTGGCACAGCGACTGGTACGCCGCCTCTGCACGCACTGCAAACAACCCCATCCGCTGGATGAGGATGAGGCGGCGCAGTTGGGTGATCCTCATTTAACCGGCACCAGCGCCTTCAGGGCTGCCGGTTGCAGTGCCTGTAATCACAGCGGCTATCGCGGCCGGATAGGGGTTTACGAACTGCTGCTGATCGACGAGCCGCTCTCGGAACTGATTCATGCCCAGGCCAGCGAAACGGAACTCTATCGCTACCTGCGTAAACAGCTGGCCACGCTACAGCATGAGGCCCGCGCGCTGATCGCTCAGGGAACCACCTCGGTCGCCGAAGTCTCACGTTCGATCCGCAGCGATTAGCGCGTTATGAGTGCCTTCAACTATCGCGCCCTCGACGCCAGCGGCAGCCTCAAGAAAGGCACCCTGGAAGCGGATTCCGAACGCCAGGCACGCCAGCAACTGCGTGACCTGGGCCTGCTGCCGACTCAGATCGAGGCGGTCCGTCTGCAAACCGAACAGCCGCACAGCCGCGGCTTCCGTCTGGAACGTTCGCTCTCCAACAGCGATGTCGCGCTCTTTACCCGCCAGCTGTCGACCCTGGTCGAGTCCAGCATTCCGCTGGAAGAATCCCTGCATGCGATCACCCGCCAGACCGACAACAAGAGGCTCAGGAGCACCGTGCTGGCGATTCGGACTCGCATCCTGGAGGGCCATACGCTCGCCGATGCGTTGGCGCAGTATCCGCGCAGCTTCAGCGATCTCTACCGGGCGATGGTCGCGGCCGGAGAACACTCCGGCAGCCTGGGACAGGTGCTGATGCGCCTAGCCGAGTACAGCGAGAGCCAGCAGCAGGTGCGCAGCAAGATCCAGGTCGCGCTGATCTACCCTGCCGCCCTGACCACGGTCGCCACCGGCGTCATCATGCTGCTGATGACCTACGTGGTACCCAAGGTGGTGGCGCAGTTCGAGCATATGGATCAGACCCTGCCTCAGCTGACCCGCATCGTTATCGCCCTGAGCGATGGCCTGCAGGCCTATGGCCTGCATCTGCTGGGTCTGGGGATTGCCCTGGTGGTGCTGATTCGCTGGCTGCTCGGCAAGCCAGCCCAGCGCCTGGCGTGGCATCGCCTGCAGTTGCGGCTGCCGCTGATCCGCCGCTTTATTCTGACCCAGCAATCGCTGCAATTTGCTCGTACCCTGGCGATACTGGTCGGCAGCGGCCTGGATTTGATGCAGAGCCTGAAGGTCGCCACCGCCCCAGTGACCAACCTGTTTTTGAAGCAGGCGGTGATCGACGCCACCGAACGGGTCCGGGAGGGCAGTTCCTTAGCCCAGGCCCTGGAACAATCGGGATCTTTCCCGCCGATGCTGGTCTATATGATCGCCAGTGGTGAGCAGAGCGGCCAGCTGGAGCAGATGCTGGCACGCGCGGCCGAGAACCAGCAGGCCGAATTTGAAACCCGCGTCGCCTGGCTGGTGGGCCTGTTTGAGCCGGCGCTAATCCTGGTGATGGGCTGCGTGGTGCTGGCGATAGTACTGGCGATCCTGCTGCCTATCCTACAAATGAATAACCTGACCGCGTTATAATCACGCGTTAATCACGCGTTAATCACGATTGAATCAACGCCAACAACTATCTCTACCCAGAGCGCACGACAATGGAGCCTGACATGCTGGAAATGCACCCCAACCCACGGCCGAACGGCTCGATCCCCAGAATCCGACAGCAGGGCTTCACCCTGCTGGAGATCATGGTGGTGATCGTCATTCTTGGCCTGCTGGTCGCGGTCGTCGCACCCAATGTCCTGCAAAACCAGGATAAGGCGATGGTGCAAAAAACCCGCGCCGATATCGCCATCCTCGAGCAAGCCCTGGACCTGTATAAACTGGATAACTTCAGCTACCCCAGCACCGATCAGGGCCTCGAAAGCCTGGTCAGCAAACCCAACGGCAACCCTGAACCCAAACGCTATAACCGCAACGGCTACATCAAGCGCCTGCCCAATGATCCCTGGGGCAACCCCTATCAATACCTGCAGCCCGGCGTACATAACCCGGTTGATATCTTCTCGGTGGGCGCCGATGGTGAACTGGGCGGCGAAGAGCTGGCCGCCGATATCGGTAACTGGGACTGAGGCGGATGTCGGCCACTGCTGCCTCACAGAGGCCGCGATGAGATCACAAGATCAACGCGGCTTCACCCTGTTAGAGCTGATGCTGGTGATCCTGATCATCGGCCTGATGGTGGGCACGGTGAGCCTGGCGCTCCCGGATTCAAGCGCTCAACAGTTGCAAAAACAGGCCTCGCGACTGCATGCGCAGATCAACCTGGCCAGCCAGCAAAGCGTCTTTCAAAATAAAGATCTCGGCTTAAAGGTCACCCGCCTCAGCTACGATTTTTATCAGTTTGACGGCGATCACTGGACCCTGCTCGAACCCCAGTCCCGGTTTTCACCCCGTCCGCTGCCGCCCGAGACCTCTTTCGAGCTGAGTCTGGACGGCCAGCCCATCAACATAGAGGCTGCCCAGCAGCCACAGATACTGTTCTTAAGTGACGGCCAGATGAGCCGCTTTCGACTCAGCCTGTTCAGCCGAGACCAGGGCAACCGCTTTAGCTTGCGCGGTGATCTGAACGGCCAGACCTTGCTCACCGAATCCGGCCCGTCATCATGATGACAACTCGTCGTCCCGGGTCGAGCTCCCGCCCTGCGCCTTGTCGCTGTTTACAAAGGGGCATGTCACTGCTGGAGCTGCTGGTCGCGGTGTTTATCTTCGCCGTCGCCGCCGGTGGCCTGTTTAAGGTGATCGGTGAAAACAGCCGTCATACCCAGCAGCTGGAGCTGCGCTTTTTTGCCCAGCTGGCGGCTAACAACGCCCTGATCGAGCTTCAGCTACAACCCCGGTGGCCCGATCTGGGCAAACACAGCCAACAGGTCGATCTTGGCGGGCGGCGCTTCAGCCTCACCCACTTGGTCGAGGAGACCGACAACAAACTGATTCGCAAGGTAAGGCTCCGCGCCAGCAGCGCTAGCACCCTGGACGCCAAACCTCAGCCACTGGCCGAACTCGAGGCATTTATGGGGCCTACCCCCTGATGCGCCTTAGCACCCGTCAGCGAGGCTTCACCCTGATCGAGATGCTGGTCGCGGTCAGCCTGCTCGCCCTGCTGGGACTCGCCTCGGCACTGGCGCTCAACAGCGCACTGCGCAGTCAGACGATCATCGGCGGCCAGCAGGATGCGCTTGAACAGCTACAGCGCAGCCAGCGGTTTATTAGCCGTGATCTGGAGCAACTGGTGCTGCGCCCAGGCCGGGATCTGCTGGGCAATGATCTGAGTGTCGAGTTGATCGCCTTCGCGCAACCGGACACCAGCAACAACGGCCTGATTTTGCAGTTCTTTAAGACCGGACATCGGATATTGAGGCACACCGCAACCAGCTCTCGCCTGGAACAGGTACGCTACCGCATCGAAGATTTGCAGTTGATCCGGGAAACCACATCTCTGCTAGACCCCTTCGGCAGCACCCCCTGGCGTTCGGGCGTGCTCGCAGAGAATGTCAGCCAGATGCGGTTACGCTTTTTCCACCAGCAACAGTGGCATAACCAATGGCCACCCCTGAATCAGGCCAACGCCCCCATTACCAGCAGGGACCTGATTCCGGCCGCCATCGAGATCCAATGGCAGACGCCGCGTTTTGCTACGGTCACTCAACTTATTTTGCTGCCGGGAGGTCACTGATGAGCCAACGGCCTCCCTGCCAGCAACCCTCCAGGCAACCCTCCAAGGAACAGGGTATCGCCCTGATCATGGTGCTGTTGATCGTCGCCGTGGTCAGCATCGTCGCGACCCAGACTAGCAGCCGGATTCAGTTTGAGATCCAGAAGGCGCAAAACCGCCAACAATATCAGCAGAGCTACTGGTATGCGCTGGGTGCCGAACGTCTGGCCAGAGGGTTAATCGAGGCCGCTAAAAATGATCCTACGGTGAATCTGGATCAAGCCTGGGCCAACCCCTTCCTGAGCTATCCGATCGACGGCGGGGCGATGTCGATTCAGATCAGCGACCGGCAGCACTGCTTTAACCTCAATGCCCTCACGACCCTCAATACCCCGGAAGTCATCCAATCCCAGCTGCCGCTGCTGCAGCGCCAGCTGACCCAGCTGCTGGTCGAGCTGGATGCCGATCCCTATCAGATCCAGCAACTCCTGGAGCCGCTGCTGGACTGGCTCGATAGCGATACTCTGCCCACGGGCTATCAGGGCGTCGAAGATCTTCACTACAGCGCACTCAGCCCCGCGTACCTGCCCGCCAACGGTAGGCTCAGCGATATCAGTGAGTTGAAGCTGATTCAGGGGTTTCGTCCCACAGAAACACCAGCGCTTGAATTTCTTGAGCAGCTGCGCCCCTACCTCTGCACCCTGCCGAGCGATGCCCTGGTCATCAACATCAACACCTTGCCGCCGGAGCAGGCCCCCCTGTTGGCCGCACTCTCGAAGGCTAAAATCCGCTCCCAGGATATCAAAGAGGTACTGCTGAATCGTCCACTCGAGGGCTATGCCAATATCGACGCGTTCTGGAGCCAGTTGCCCGTGTCCGGCACCGGACAACCGCCGCTCGACCCGAGCCTCAAGGACAACCTGGCAGTGACCTCCGAGTATTTTCTAGCCAGGATTCAGGTGAAGTATTACGATAGCTATCTGATTCTATACAGCTACATAAGAGCGACCGCCGACCAGCCGACCACTTACCAGCGCCGCTACGGGGGCCCGAACGAATGAATAAATGCCCCCTGCTACTGAGAGCCTCTACGAGGGCCTACTATGAGTGCCGACTATGAGTGCCGACTATGAGTGCCGACTATGAGTGAATGCCTGCTATTAAGACTAGGAACCGCTGCCGAGCAGCCGGTCTATTGGCTACATTGGGATGAATCCCAGCAGCAGGTGCTCGATCAAGGCCAGTTGGACAACCTCTCCCAGCTCAGTCAGCTGACTGTGCTGGCGATTCGAATACCCTGTTATGCCCTGGTCTCACAGGCGGCGGTACTCAGCACCCAGGTCCAGCTGCCTAACGACAGTCGTGCCGCCCGCGAAGCGATCCCCTATCAGCTCGAAGAGCAGCTATGCGAGGAGATCGAGAACCTGCACTTCGCCACCGGCATCGCTGTGGCGCCGGGTCGCTACCCGGTACTGGTGGTCGCTAAAACACTGATGAATTTCTGGCTACAGGGCTTAGCAGAGGCCGGCATTCCGATCCGGGCGCTGCTCGCGGATGCCCAGGCGATCGCTTACCAGGCCGGACAGCCCAGGGCGATCCCTCTGCTGGATCAGATCCTTATTCGGGACTCGCAAGGCCAGAGCTTTGCCTTTCCTGGCGCTCAGGCGGAGCAATGGCTATCACGGGCTGAAGACCCGCTGGGCCAGTGCATCGAGGTGGCTATGAAGACCAGCCGCGGCGAGACCCATAAGCAGCAAGGCCTGGCAGCGCTGGCCGCCTGCTTCGCGCCCAATAACGCCATCGATCTGCTGCAGGGCCGCTACCAGCTCAAAAATCCAGTCAACCAACTACTACGCGCCTGGAAGCTCCCAGCGGTGCTACTGGGACTGATTCTACTGCTGGGAGTGGGACAGTTACTGTGGCAGGTGCAGCAGTTGAATCAACAGCAGCAGCAGCTCGAGCAACAGATCGCTGACCTCTTTAAGACCATCCTGCCGGGGAGCCGCCGGGTCAATCCCAAGGCGCAGTTCGATACTGAACTTAAACAGCTGACACGACGTGGCCAGGGCAGTGATTTTCTGCAGGTGCTACAAGGCGCCCTGCCCGCCTTCGAGAGCAACAACGCTGTAAAGATCCGCGACATGGGCTATCAGGCACAGACCCAAACGCTCATTCTGGAGCTGGAGGCCCGCGATCATGGCATGCTGGAAGGTTTCGCTGCCACGCTGTCGCAACAGCATTTATCGGCTCAGATCCTGCGCTCCCAGCAACGCGACGGACAGGTCAGCGCCCAACTCAGCATCAAGGGAGAACGCTGATGTTTAAGCGCGGGTATTCGAGCCTTCATATTAACGAAAAAATCCTCGTCACCCTCGGCAGTGCTGTCACCTTCAGCAACTCGACAGGTCAGTTTTTAGCATCAAGGGAGAACGCTGATGTTTAAGCGCTGGTATTCGAGCCTTCATATTAACGAAAAAATCCTCGTCACCCTCGGCAGTGCTGTCACCTTCAGCAACTCGACAGGTCAGTTTTTAGCATCAAGGGAGAACGCTGATGTTTAAGCGCTGGTATTCGAGCCTTAATGACCGCGAAAAAATCCTCGTCACTCTCGGCAGTGCTGTCACCCTCAGCCTGCTGCTGGTGCTACTTGTCTGGCGCCCCCTAACCAGTCACATTCAGCAACGGGAGGGCGTCATCGACAGCAAGACCCGGCAGCTGTCCGAGATGCAGAAAACTGCTCAACTGATCACTAGCTACCGTCAAAAAAGCACCCGTACCGAGGCCTCAGGCTCATTACAGCAGCGTGTCACTCATACCGCAACCGCCTTAAAAATCAGCCTGACCCGTCTGCAGAGCAGTAATGAGCAGGCGTTACAACTCTGGATGGATCGGGTTGAATTTAACGCCCTGCTAACGCTGATCGATCAACTCTCGCAGCAGGGCGTCACACTCGACACGCTCAACCTGCAGCCGCTACCTGAAAACGGCTACAGCAAGGCCCGGCTCAGACTGGTAGAACGCTAAGCTGTCAACTATAGGGATGTAGTGAGGCAGCTGAAGACTCCGGCAACAGCTGCACTTCCCACTTCCTTGTGGGTTGGCGTTTTGGAGGCAGAAAGTAGTCCGACAACACCCTCTCTGCTGCAAATAAGCTGTCAGGCTCAAGCCTACATCACAAGCATCACAAGCATCACAAACTAAGACTCCTGCTTATAGACGGCTATCCTTGCCGCACCGCACTATAAAAGTCCTTAATTGCTATGGATGGCTACTCATGAGGATTTATTCGAGCTGGACTCTGCTCTTCTCAGTTTTTCTTTACGTACTGCCCTCGACCACGGCCCTGGCAGCTACCAAAGAACGGGGGATACGACTGGGCCGATTATCTGGCGTCGGATCTGGTGGCAACATTCGAGGCCCGTTTACGAATCCGACGAGCAACGGACCCAGAGGCGGGTCAACAACAGTTCCTGAAGAGGGCACTAATCTCTGGGTCGATTATTTTGCCCTCGGTGGCAAGGGGCGCGAGCCAGCGCTGGCCAGTGCGTTTCTGAATTTTATCAACGAACCCGAGAACGCCGCCGAGATGGCGCAATACCTTTACTATGCCACCCCCAACCAGGCCGCAGAAAAATATCTGCCTGCCGAGTTCCTGGCTAACCCGACGATCTACCCTACGGCCACGACGCTCGATCGTTCCGAATTCTATCAACCCATAGAACCGCGCGCCCTTAGACGCAAGAGTGCGATCAGCGCCCGCATCCTACGCTAAGCTTGAAGGCTAACTATTAAAGGTTAAATATTGAATGTTGAAGGTTGAGAGATGCGACTTAAGAGCAAGATAGCGCTTATCGTGACCCCCTTGATTGCCTTGCCGCTGATCGCGGTCGGCATCATCGCCTATCTGGAGCTCTGGCACAGCAGCGACGAACAAAGCCGGATTCAGATGCGCACCTATCTGGAACAGCGTGCAGAACGCTATCAAACCCGAATACGCAGCGCCCATTTCGCCCTCAAGAGCCTGGCTAATGACGCCCTGCTCAAAGACTACCTACTGACCGAGGATCCCGAGGACCGCTACGCACTGATGCAGCGACCTATGCTGAGCAAGCTCGCCAGCATTCAGGCAGCTAATCCGGATTTCCAGGAGATCCGCCTGCTGCGGCCCGATGGTTTCGAAGAGCTGCGAATGATCACACGCAACGGCCCCAACATCACCGAAGAGGAGGCCAACAGTCCTTTCTTTACGTCTATTCGCCCAGCCTCGATTAATCACAGCGAATGGATCGGCACCAACCCGGATACCGGACTCAAAGCGCTGTTCGTGACCCTGCCGCTCTGGTTACGTAATAACTCCACCGAGGCGTTTACGTCACCCCGAACGCTGCGCGGCTTTCTCAGCATCACTCAGAATATCGACAAGGTCATCGCCTCCGCGCTGCCCCCTCCCTGGGAGGAGGGGCTGCTGCTCGTCAGCGATATCCAGGGAAACCTGCTGACCCAGGTATCGAGCAGCGCCCCGCTTTCGGCCCCGCTTTCAGACCTACTATCAGCCCCGTTTTCAGCCTCGCTACTCGAGCAACTAGGGCAGCATCAACCCGCCACCGACCTCTGGAATAAAGTTGTCGTCAAAGGCACTCAAGTACTGCATCTGAGCCTACCACTCAATAGTGATCTATTCCTGCATTCGCTATTACCAGAGCGATCGACACTTGCCGCCAGTAATAAAGTCGGATTTATCGTACTCATAGTGACAGGCTTCACCTTAGCAGTCTCTATACCACTGCTGCTATGGTTCTTACGCTATCAAGTTCTAACCCCTATCGCCGCGTTAAACCACGCGCTGATCACCCTGAGTAAACGTCAAGAACGTTACCAGATAACCAAGCGCTCAGACGATGAAATCGGAGATCTGGTGAACTCATTCAACCGCATGAGCATCGATCTGCATGAATCAAATAACAAGATCCGCAGCCTGGCTTTTCTCGATGCCCTGACCGGCCTTCCCAATCGGTTGTTGTTCAGGCAGAACCTCAAACAAGCGATGGCCAGCACCGACCGCACCGGTACGCTACTGGCGCTGCTGTTCCTGGATGTTGACAATTTCAAGCAGGTTAACGATACGATGGGCCATCCGATTGGCGATCTGCTGCTACAGCAGGTCGCGCAACGGCTGCAGAAAAATCTTCGCGACGATGACCACACCGGACTCATCGACCACCAGAATCAGGATGCCAACTTTTCACGCTTGGGGGGTGATGAGTTTACGATTTTACTCCCTCATCTCGACGCGACCCATAACGCGGGGGTCGTTGCCGAGCGGATTATCGCCGCCATTGCTGAACCCTTTCAGATCGACCAAAATCAGTTTTATATAGGGATCAGCATCGGCATCGCTTTCTGGCCAGATGATGGCGTCAGCGCAGAGGACCTGATAACCCATGCCGATCTCGCGATGTACCAGGCCAAAAAACTAGGTAAAAACAACTTCCAGTACTTTTCTAAGAGCATCGGCGAGTTTGCCAGGGATCAGTCCAGAACAGTGCAGCGGCTGCGCAGAGCCGCGGAGATGGGTGGTTTTTCGCTAAATTACCAGCCCATTCTGGACGCTCGCACGCTCCAGGTTGTCTCTTTCGAAGCGCTGATTCGCTGGGATGACGAGATTCTGGGCCGCGTACCTCCAGAACGCTTTATCCCTCTTGCCGAAGAACATAGCCTGATGATCCCGATCAGCCGCTGGGTACTCAATGAAGCCTGCCTTCAGACCCGTAAATGGATCGATCAGGGCTATGTAGGGCTGCGGGTGGGTATCAATATGGCGGGGATCCACCTGAGCCAGCCAGCTACGTCCACAGAGATCCAAAACTGCCTGCTGCGTCACCGCCTCCCCCCTTCCTGCATCTATATCGAACTGACCGAGACCTCCGTTATCGAAGGCAAGGAACCCGTCATCGATAACTTGAACCAGCTGCGCGCCCTGGGCGTCCAGATCGCGTTAGACGACTTCGGCACCGGGTACTCCTCACTGAGCTACCTGCGTAACCTGCCCATCGATGTGCTTAAGATAGATAGGAGCTTTATCCAGGACCTCGGCGAGGGTCATCACAGCGTGATATTAACGGCCATCATCACCATGGCCCACGCCCTGGGCCTGAAAGTGATCGCGGAAGGGGTCGAACTCGAAACTGACTTGCAGATTTTAAACGGCGAGGGCATCGATATGATCCAGGGCTATCTATTCAGCCAGCCGCTGGCCCCTGCAGCCGCTATCGCCTTTTCAGACCGGCAAAAAGGGCACCTGAGCGCCCGCCCGAAGGACCGACCTCTTAGCTTAAACGCTTAAAGGTATAAAGGTATAAAGGTATGAAGGTGTAAAGGACCGCTGCGAGCAGGTGTTTGCGCCTCAGGAAGCTTCGAGGGGCTTGGATAATCAGATAGCTGTAGTGTGCGTGTGCGTGCGCGTGTGCCGGGATACTCTTAACCACGTTCGTCCATCGATACATTGTGTAGTGGTCAAGTAAGACTGGCAATCTGATTGGCATCAACATAGTCTGGACGCAAGTTTATCTTGGCACACTGATTATCCTGGCACACTGATTAGCCCACTAACTAATGCATCTGCAAATAGCCGCTGCTCAGGTTCAACATCGATGTTAAGTAGACGAAGGATGTCTCCTGTGATGATAAATGTACATGCTCCTACTGTTTTTCTGGTGATAGTCGCGGTCAACGTCACGCTGACCCTGGCATTGGCGGTGGGTGGGTCGGCCTCCAATAGAGACGGCCTTCGACGTTGGAGTAGCGCGCTAGCCTTGCATACCCTGGCCTTCGTAATTTTCGGTCTACGTGATGACGCCGATGATTTCGCCTTGACTCTGATCGCTGCCACCACACTTTCCGCATCCTGGGCCATGTTTGCAGAAGGGTTGTTCCAGTTTCAACAGCGGCCTAGCCCACGTGGCTTGATCTGGCTGCCGGTATTCCTTATTACGGCTGTATTTTTCCTTTTTCAGGACAATATCCCGCTACGGATCAGCGTGGTCAGTGCGGTCTGTTGCACTCAGGCTCTGTTGATCCTGGTTGTTCTGTACCAGTGTCGACGGTCGACGGTGGGTCGCGGCCAATATTTTGTCGCCGTCGGACTTGCACCGGTCATTCCTGTATTCGCCGTTCGCAGTTATCTGGCGGCAACGGGACAGGCGGATACGGTGCTGATGTCGGCACCCACTCAAGTCCAGGCGCTGCATTTCCTGACCTCAATTGTAGCGACCCTGTTGGTTGTCATAGGGGTGCTGATCATGAGTAAGGAGCGCTCGGAAGAACGGAGTCGGCTGCTCGCGGTTCAGGACCAGCTCACGGGACTTGCCAATCGGCGCTGCATAGACGAGACCCTCAGCAAGGAGTGGGCAAGAGCCAACCGTCATGGAGAGCCCTTGTCGCTGATCATGCTGGACGTCGATTTTTTCAAAAAATACAACGATTACTATGGCCATCAGGCGGGTGATGATTGCCTCAAAGACGTCGCTCAGGTCTTGCTGGGGGGGGCACAGCGCGCCAATGACCTCGTCGCCCGCTATGGTGGCGAGGAGTTCCTGCTAATCTTACCCAATACCGATGCGGACACCGCGCAACGCTTGACCACAAGCCTGTGTGCGTCTGTTGAGCGGCTTAATATACCGCATCAGCAATCACCCTTGCGCGTCCTGACGCTCAGTGCCGGTATAGCGACGCTAACGCCCAACACTTACAGCGATGCTCAAAGTTTGCTGCGGGCGGCTGACGAGGCGCTCTATCAGGCCAAGAAAAATGGCCGTAATCAGGCCCGATCGGCTCCAACTTCTGCTCGGGACTCAGGCAACCCCCTGAAGAGAGCTGTATAGCCCCCAGTAGCCGGAAATAGCCTAGCGTCAAGACCCTTGGGTTGAACAGCAATACCGCCCCTTGCCTCGTGCCTTGGCTTCATAAAGGCCAACATCTGCATGTTTGATCAGGCTCTGGGAGTCACTGCCGTTGAGCGGATACCGAGCAATACCGATGCTGGTGCCTATCGTCAGAGTCTCACCCTGGATCTGAAATGGCTGACCGACGCTGTCGATGAGTTTTTGTGCTATCTGCGCACTCGGCTCAGGCTTTTCCTTGCCGAAGACTCTGTTCTCGAGCACGATAACGAACTCATCACCCCCAAACCGGGCAACCAGATCCGATTCGCGAACCGATTCGCGCAGTACCCTGGCGACCTCCGCCAGCAACTGATCGCCCACCGCATGGCCATAGGCATCGTTGATCGCCTTGAAGCCGTCCAGATCCAGGAACAGGACCGCCAGGTGAGAGTCGTACCTTTTCGCTCTTTTACAGGCGCCATCCAGCGCTTCATAGAGATAATGCCTGTTATGCAGCCCGGTTAGCGCGTCCGTGATGGCCAGCTTTTGCAGTTTATTTTCAGCGCATTTACGCTCGGTAACATCAATAAGAACCCCGACCAAGCCGCTGATATTTTCGGCTTTGGCATAAAAAACAGATTTATGAAACACCACATCACGGAGTAAGCCATCGGCGTATTCGACCTGAACCTCGTAGACCTGCTTACCGCCCGACTGAATCAGGGCCGCGTCAGCATCAAAGTAGGCCTGTGCCAGAGATTTTTCCCAGAGTTCGAACACACCCTTGCCGATCAACTTATCCCGCGTTTTACCGACAAACTCTTCAAATGCCTGGTTGCAGCCCAGATAGATCCCCCCTGAATCTTTAAAGAATAGGGGGGTAGGGATGGCATTAATCACCGACTGCAAGAGCGTAAGTTCTCTAATGATTTCTTTGCTCATAGTAATACAGGTCATTAATGTTAATGGGATAAGGTCAGACTACAGCGAAACCCTAGTCTAACAGAGGCCTATACGATTAAAGGTTGCCAGCCCGCTTTCGTGGCGGGTGAACCGCGCACGAAGCTGACATCACTGATCGTCCTTGTCCAGCAGGCAATCGGGTTTAAAGCCCATGATCAGACCACCCCAATGCTTGCCATTGACATAGATGGGCAGCGACAGATCGTTGAGTATTTCACCGGTATCGCGAATATAGGTCTGCAACAGAAAGGGTTCCGTGTTGGCGGCACGACGCTGCTCGGCACGGTTGCTGTCATAGATCTTTTGATGCCGGCTATGAAGGATGTCGATCTCATAATTACCGGTCAGCGGCTTTGACAGGTGACTGTGATGCGCCGGTAGATAACCGTTCTTGTCGACCGCAACCGCGTAGATAAACTCAGGTCGCTGCTTAATAAAACGATCCAGCAACGGCTGCAGCGCCCGCTCGAACTGCTGCCCATAACTGACCTGGTACTTTTTTGGATCGGTATTGGGGATCGGTTGATACTGAGTATCGAACAAGTTCAACCCTTGCCCTGCAAGCGTATCGATCACCTTCTGCACCTCTACAGCCCAGCCTCTGCCGGTCTGGACCATATTTTCGAACCCCCCGTAACCGATAATAAACCGCGATAGCAGTTCCTGGGTTTGTTCGGTAGCAATCTCGAGTTCATCAGAAAAGGCCTGCGAGCGATCGATGTCACCGCTAACTTGCTGGCTCAGCGCGGAGATTTGAGTGACATGCTGATGCGATTCTTTATTGGTACTCGATAGCTCCTCGATGGCCGCGCTGATATCAGTCAACTGGCTATTTACCGATTCAAAATCACCGACCATATCGTGAAACTGAGTAGAGGTCGATTCTATGACACTCTGGGCATTCTGGGTGTACTTCTGGATCTCCTGGGTGCCCTGCTTGGTCGTCGTCACCAGAGCAGTCATCTGTTTGATATTAATACCGATCTCTTCAGTAGCCTTATTCACCTTCTGGGACAGCGACCTGACCTCATCGGCTACTACGGCAAAACCACGCCCGTGCTCACCGGCGCGGGCCGCCTCGATGGCCGCATTGAGGGCTAGCAGATTGGTCTGTTCGGAAAACTCCTGAACCATGCCCACGATCTTACTGATGTTGTCCGAGTTGCTGCTGAGCTGGTTGACGGTCTCATTAAAACTGGCCACCAGCGTGGTGACCTGGCTCATTTGCGCCACGACTTTAACCAGCTCCTGGCTGGATGTTTTGGCCTCATTCAGATTCTGGCTGTTATGGGTCGAGATATTACTGGTGTTGCGGGCTATCTCATCGATCGCCTGGGTCGCCTGCGAGCTGGACTCAAATACCTGGGTGGTATGGCTTTGCTGTTCGGTCACATTCTCGTGGGCGTGCTGGATCACCTGGCGGAGCTGGGTCGCTGCCAGCGCGACGTTAACGCTGCGACGCCGGATGTTAGCGATAACCGTACGCAGATTAACGGCGAAGCTGTTGTAGCTGTTCGAGAGATCTGCGATCTCATCCTGAGTATGAACCGGCAAGGTACGGGAGATATCACCGTCTTTATCGCTGATGGCCAGCAGAATGTCGGTGATTGATTCTATCGGTCGAAGAAACAGGTGGCGCATAAAGAACACCAGAAACAGCCCTGCTAACACACTGATCACAGTGGCGATAACGATATACACCCGACTCTCGGCTAGAATCGATGTGACCTGCTGAACGAGCGCATCATCGGTCGAAAACTCTGCCATGGCCGCATAGAGCGCCTGGTGAGCATCGTAGAACAGCCACAATATCAGCAACTGCAGCAGCAGCAGGACGCCAACATTGCCGACAATCTTACGGGTCAGGGTAAAAAAAAGACTTCTCTCGATACTACGGTAGAGGCTCATATCCGACTCATTTTTTATTATAATGGTTAGCCAGACAGCATCTCATCTTGACGCGGTGCTATCAAGCGTGGATCTATCACTTGGAATGGCTCTTCCCTAGCGGCTCAGGCTAGTTGCGATCATTGAGCGCGGTAAAACCAAGAGAGCCACTGCTCATGCAGGCGTTAATTCTGCATTATTGTCTTTTTAATCAAACTCCGGTTCTGCCTCCCGGCGGCTTTATTTGTGCACTGACGACCAAGAAAGCGAAGCAACGGGAGTCTTTCTGTGGGTTAGGCTTCGCCTGACGATGACAGCGCCCTGCTTGCCTTGTCGGACTAGAGTCCGACCCACAAAACGCCAACCCACAAGGGGGTGTTTTCTTTTGTAGGTTAGGCTTCAGCCTGACGATAACAGCGTCGCAACAACCCACTAAGACAGAGCCAAAAAAAACCGGGCCAGGGCCCGGTTATTATCTAAAATGCGGAGTCAAACTCCGCAGAGCTCAGCGCTTTAACGTGCCGCGACCTCATCCTTCTTAGGCAACTTAAACGTCCACACCGTGCCACCCTGGTTCAGGTTTTTAATCCGCTTGGCCACCTGACCACCCCACAGAGGCACCGCGCCACCCCAGCCGGAGACGATGGCGATATACTGCTCGCCATCCTGTTCCCAGGTAATCGGCGAACCGACGATCCCGGAACCGGTGTTGAAGCGATACTTCATCTCGCCGGTCTTGGCATCGAACGCCATCAGGTAACCCTCGGGATTACCGGTAAAGACCAGCCCACCGGCTGTGGCCAGCACCCCGCCCCACAGAGGCGAGTAGTTGTTATAGCGCCAGACCTCTTCACCGGTCTTAGGATCGATCGCCCGCAGCACGCCGATATAGTCCTCGTTAATCGGCTTGATGGTAAAGCCGGCACCCAGATACGCCGCGCCCTTCTTATAGGCGGTCGGCTCGTTCCAGATATCCATCTCCCACTCGTTGGAGGGCACATAGAAGTAGCCAGTGTCCTGGGAGTACGCCATCGGCATCCAGTTCTTGCCCCCCAGGAAGGCGGGTGCCGCGAGGACCGAGGAGCCCTTCTTGCCATCTTCTGAGGCTGCCGGATTGCCGGGGCGGGAAGCCTCGTCATAGATCGGCCGACCCTCGGTATCCAGCCCCTTGGCCCAGCTAATCTTATCGACGAACGGGAAGCCGCGGATAAAGTCACCGTTGGTGCGGTTAAGGACATAAAAGAAGCCGTTACGGTCGGCCGTAGCGGCCGCCTTAACGGTCTTGCCGTCCTCCTGGTAGTCGAATGAGATCAGCTCGTTAACCCCGTCATAATCCCAGCCATCGTGTGGCGTGGTCTGGAAGTGCCAGACGATCTTGCCGGTATCCGGATCGATCGCCAGACGTGAAGAGCTGTAGAGGTTATCCCCGGGTCGCAGATGCGAATTCCAGGGCGCCGGGTTACCGGTACCGAAGAACATCAGCCCGGTATCAGGATCATAAGAACCACCCAGCCAGGGCGCCGCGCCACCCGACTTCCACAGATCGCCCGGCCAGGTCTTACCCGCCTCACCACCGGTAATGCCGTTTTCCTTGCCATCGAGGTAGCCCATATGCCCCTCGACCGTAGGCCGGGTCCAGAGCTGTTCACCGGTCATGGCATCATAAGCGACGACCTTACCGACCACCCCAAACTCGCCTCCGGCGACGCCGGTAATGACCTTGCCCTTGACCACGATAGGGGCGGCTGTGATGGAGTAACCGGCCTTATAGTCAGCCACTCTCTTCTTCCACACCGTCTTGCCGGTGTCTTTATCGAGCGCCACCAGCTTGGCATCCAGGGTCCCGAAGATCACCAGATCAGCGTATAGCGCCACCCCACGGTTAATCACATCACAGCAGGGCATGATATTTTCAGGCAGGCGGGCATCGTACTGCCACAGCTCATCGCCCGTCGCGATATCGATCGCGAACACCCGTGAGTAGGAGCCGGAGACATACATCACCCCATCCTTGACCATCGGTTGAGACTCCTGACCGCGCTGCTTTTCACCGCCAAAGGAGAACCCCCAGACCGGACGCAGATCCTGCACCGTATCGCCATTGACCTTAGCCAGGGAACTGAACCGCTGCCCACGCAGCCCCATGCCGTTGGTCACGACATCCTGAGGCGTCGCCTGATCATTAAGGATATCCTGATCGGTCACCCCGGCCTGTGCCAGGCCGGTCATGGACAGGGCGACGACCACTGAGGTCAGCGCCAGCCCCTTAAGGCCGTAACTTTGATATTTCATCGCGTTCTCCTTTGCGGATGTTCTTATTCGAATAAGAGCAATCACCCCGACCAGCCTGCACCCACGCAAGGGCCTGATGATGCGTACTATTGTTGTTTTAGTGTCAAAAACCGGCAATCCAACTTGGGGGGCGGTTTACTACTCTCTTGGTAGTAAGACTCCGACGGCGCAGGGTCTTTTTTGTAGGTTAGGCAGCGTCCGTTCCCTGCGGACTTGCTGCACTTCCCACATCCCTGTGGGTCGGCAGCGTCCGTTCCCTGCGGACTTGCTGCACTTCCCACATCCCTGTGGGTCGGCAGCGTCCGTTCCCTGCGGACTTGCTGCACTTCCCACATCCCTGTGGGTCGGCTTCAGCCTGACGGTGTTGGGACATAGCCTCGAAAAGCATTAATTTGTCAGCAAAACAGGCTGTTAATGCCATCAACGCAGCACGGATGACCAGGTTAAGATCGTGCGTTGAATAACGCTGCCCGCTATTCACACCGGACCCGAGGAATACCATGAGCACCATCAAACAAAATTTCAACGCCTGCGTCAGCTATGTCCAACGTGCGGACGCTGATCTCAAGCCCTCCAATGAACTCAAGCTGGAGTTGTATGCGTTGTTCAAACAAGCCACCGAGGGTGACGTTAACGGCGCCAAACCCAAGATGACCGACTTCATTGCTCGGGCCAAGTATTGCGCCTGGGAAAACGACACAGGACTGTCTGCAGAAGCGGCTATGCAGCGCTACATCGAGCGGATCGAAACGCTGCAAGCCGCCAAGAGTTAATCTAGCCGCCTGACGTTAGAGAGAGATAGAGGAAAGTGGACCTTACTCCAACAACTTTTCTTGCGAATACCGGAGTAAATACCGCTCTGGCTTGGCATATTGCACGCCGTAACGCTGATAGATCTTGGCCATGCGCCCGGATTTAACCATGCGATCGACGATATCTTCTACCGCGTACGCCAGCTGCCGCTGGTCATCCCTGACCGCCATCCCCAGATCCCAGCTGCGCCGGACCAGGTTGGGAAAGGGAATATCGGCCGTCCGCAGCCGCTGCGGGTACTGCAACTGCCGAACCCCCCACTGCAGCTCCGACTGGGTGCCCATCACGGCGGCAACCTCGCCAGTCGCGATCGCCTGCAGCGCCAGCTGGACGCTACCGAAGTGCTTCACGTTGTTCAGCAGCCGCCCTCTAAAGGCGCTGCTAAGGTAGAAATCAGGCAGTGTATCTATCTCGACTCCCACTTTATCGTATTGAAATATTGCCAGATTCTCGATCGATTCCAACTGCTCAGTATCGTAAACCAGCGCCCAGCTTTCGCGCTGATAGGGCCCAAACAAATGCACCAGGTCGTTGACCACCCGACCATCAGGATCGACCTTAAAGGCGAAATCGCGGTCGTAGGGGACCCGCAACATCAGATCAGCCACCTCACGCCTGAGCATCGGACCCGATTCATCGCGCGCCAGATAGTGCCCTTTCCACAGATGGTTACGTAGATCATCGTCCAGGGTCTCATCGGCGATCATCCAGTGCAGCGCAAGTTCGAGCCCCAGCCCTGAGGCGATCGCCTGCGCCAGTTCTACATCAACGCCCCTGGCCTGCCCCTCCTCTTGATAAGAGTACGGCGGAAAATCCCGGTAGACCGCGACCTTAAGACGACCCCCGGCCAGCAGCTCGTCGTAGCTGAGCGCCTGGGCACTTATAGGCAACCCGGCGATCAGCAGCCCGATCAGCAGCCTTAGCATCCCCACTCCGGGAATGCGGCTCAGGCCCCTACTCCACATACTTGGTTTCCAACCAAGCACGAATCGACCAGAGTGCTTCCTGGCTCAGGAAGTCGGCCATCTTCGGCATATAGGGGACCCCGTTGCGTACCGCGCCATTACGCACCCTATAGGCGAACCACTCATCCCCATCCCAGCCCGGCGCGAGCATGCGCAGATCCGGCGCTATCCCGCCGGAGATCCCCTGCAACCCATGGCAGCGGGCACAGTTCTGGGTGTAAGCCGACTCACCAATCTCGATCGCCAGCTTATTGTCAGTATAAGGATTCTCCTCGAGCCATTCCTCACCCAGGAGTTCCAGTCCGGTGATATCGACGCTCTGGGGAGTCACATCCCCGTGCGCCCACAACTGACCTGCGCAGACGAGGGCGGCTGCCGCCAGCACGCCACTAAAGGCAGATACGCGTTTTCTCATAACAGTCACCCATTTTTTTTATTAAGTTAACAACGTTAATGGGGCATCCTAAGGATCTTTACGCCGCCCTCCCAGAGCACTTTGGTGTCCGCAGACCGGTTCCTTAGTCGTACTCCCTGGGATATACCGATAGATAGCCAGCCTAGCTGCCGAGGCTTTTCCAGGGCTTTCCCAGGAGGGAATGGAGTAGTACCAGAGGAGTAAATTAACGCTACTTTTGACATATTTATCCGCGCCCCGGGCCGCCCCAGAATGTGGCTATAACACTCGAGAGGCTCAACGATGCATCTGTGCTGCGGCAACCGTCCACCACTCCAAACATTGCCCCTGTTGCTGACCGGTGTGCTGGCCTGGGTGCTAAGCACCCTTGTCAGCCTCCCTGCATTGGCAGCGACGGCAGTGCCCGTGAATACCGCGTCAGTCAAGACCGAGAGCGCCGCACTGAACGTCAGAATCGGTTATCTGGAGCTGCTCCAGGAGCGCCCCCCGCTACTCTCTAATGTCCTCCCCGAGCCTGAAGACTCCGGCCTGCAGGGCGCCCGGCTGGGGATTGAGGACAACAACGCCGGCGGTCGCTTTCTCGGCCAGCATTACCAGCTGCTGGAGAGTCGCAGTACCGAGCTTGCTGGGTTACTGGAACAGGCCCGCCAGTGGCACGATCAGGGCATAGGGCTGCTGATCGTCAACCTGCCCGCAGAGCCCTTGCGGCAACTGAGCACCCTCTTCAGCGCCGATGAGATACTGCTGTTCAATATAGGGGCGCCTGATAATGCCCTGCGCACCGGCCCCTGTCTGAGTAACAGCCTGCACAGTCTCCCCAGCCGCGCGATGCTAACCGATGCGCTGGCACAGTGGATGGCCAGTAAAAAACTTAACGACTGGCTGCTGATACAGGGCCAACGCCCCGCCGATATGGCCTATGCCGCGTCCCTACGCCGCTCTGCCAGGCGTTTCGGCAGCCGTATCCTGGAGACCAAAACCTGGACCTTCGACACCGATCTGCGGCGTTCCGCGCAAACCGAGGTCCCGCTCTTTACCCAGGGTCCGGACTACGATGCCCTGGTCGTCGCCGACGAGCTGGGCGATTTTGGGGAGTATCTGCTCTACAACAGCTGGCTGCCCCGGCCGGTGGTCGGCACTCAGGGACTTACCGCGGTAGGTTGGCATCGGGTGGTCGAACAATGGGGCGCCGCCCAGCTGCAGAGTCGCTTTCAACAGAGCGCCGGGCGCTGGATGAACGGCAGCGATTACGCCGGCTGGATCGCACTGCGCAGTATCGGCGAGGGGATCGCAGCGCTTAACGACCCCGATCCCCTGCGCCTGCGCCAGCAGCTGCTCAGCGAGCCGTTCCAACTGGCCGGCTATCTGGGACGAAAGCTCAGCTACAGAACCTGGAACGGCCAGCTGCGCCGGCCGATACCGCTGATCCATCCGCGGGCACTGGTCTCCCAATCACCGCAGCCCGGTTTTCTTCATCCCCACAACGATCTGGATACACTGGGTTTCGACCAAGCCGAAAGCCAGTGTCAGGACCTCATTAGCGGAGCCGTACGATGATCTCCACTCCACCATCACGATCTCGATACCCTGGGCTGCTATCCAAGCGAAAGCCAGTGTCAGGACCTCATTAGCGGAGCCGTACGATGATCCTTTTCTCTCCTCGCTGTGTCGCCAGAGCACTGGCATTCAGTTTACTGTCGGCTACCGGTACGCTGCTGGCGGCAACCGCCTACGTCTCCAACGAGAAGGACAACAGCCTGTCGCTGATCGACCTGGATACCCTAGAGGTTATCCAGACGATCCCTGTGGGGCAGCGTCCGCGCGGTATTACCTTCAATAAGGATTTCACGCACCTGTATATCTGCGCCAGCGACGATGATCGAGTGCAGGTGTTGGATACCGCCACGCAGCAGATTATCGACACCCTGCCCTCCGGAGAAGATCCCGAGCAGTTCGCGCTGCACCCCGATGGCACCCAGCTGTATATCTCCAACGAGGAGGATGCCCAGGTCACCGTGGTGGATATCCCCAGCCACAGAGTCTTGGCGCAGATCGAGGTCGGGGTCGAGCCCGAGGGCATGGCGATCAGTCCCGATGGTACCCTGGCGATTAGCACCTCCGAGACCACCAGCATGCTCCACTGGATCGATACCCGCACCCAGACGCTGGTACACAACACCCGGGTCGATCAACGCCCCCGCCATGTCGAATTCACCGCTGATGGCAGCCGCTTCTGGGCCAGCTCCGAGGTTGGCGGCAGCGTCGCGGTGATCGATGTCGCTAGCCGCGAGATCATCCACAAACTGCGTTTTAAGATCCGCGGCATCTATCAGGACAAGATCCAGCCGGTGGGGATCAAACTCAGCGCGGATGGCCGCTACGCCTTTATCGCCCTGGGGCCGGCCAACCATATCGCCGTGGTCGATGCTCAGAGTTTTGAGATCCTCGACTATCTGCTGGTCGGCCGCCGGGTCTGGCATCTGGCGTTCAGCCCGGACCAGAAATTGCTGCTGAGCACCAACGGCATCAGCGGCGATGTCTCGGTGATCGATGTCGAGCGCCTCAAGGTGCTCAAGTCGATCCGCGTCGGCCGCTACCCCTGGGGCGTGGCGGTGAAGCCATGAGCATTCGGCCACCAATAACGCAGCAAATAACACCGCCGCTGCTGGAGGTCAGGGGGCTGGGGTTCAACTACGGCCGCTGCGAGGCCCTTAAAGGGATCGATTTTGAGCTGCGGGCCGGTCGTTTTCACGCCCTGCTCGGCCCCAATGGCGCGGGCAAGAGCACCCTGTTTGCGCTGATCAGCCGCCTGCTGCAGATCCAGCAGGGCGACATAGCCCTCAACGGCAGCAGCCTGAAGCAGGCTCCCTCGCGAGTACTGCAGCAGATCGGCATGGTATTCCAGCAGAGCACTCTGGACCTGGATCTGAGTGTCGAGGACAACCTCAATTACCACGCCTGCCTGCACGGCATCGCACGCAGCACCCGCCAACAGCGAATAACGACCGAACTGGAACGGGTCGAGCTGAGCGCTCAGCGCCGCACCCGGGTACGCCAGCTCAATGGCGGCCACCGCCGCCGGATCGAGATCGCCCGCGCGCTGCTGCATCAGCCGCAGCTGCTGCTGCTCGATGAGGCCACGGTCGGGCTCGACAGCCGGGCCCGCGGCGAGATCAACCGCCATGTCCGCACGCTATGCCGTGATCAAGGGGTCGGAGTGCTCTGGGCCACCCACCTGATCGAGGAGATCCAGAGGGACGACAGCGTCACCCTGCTCCACCAGGGGCGGCTGCTGGCCAATGCCAGCGCGGCGCAGCTGTGCCTGCAGAGCGGCAAAGAGACCCTGGTCGAGGCGTTTGAAGCCCTGACCAACCCAGCCGCCGACACACACCCTCACCGTCAGGAAAGCCAGAGGCTCGAGTCATGAACGCCAGCGCCTATGCTCACGCCTTCGGCGGCATCCTCTATCGGGAGCTGCAGCGCTTTTTCTATCAGCGCAGCCGGTTCTTCAGCGCCCTGGTGCGCCCCCTGGTATGGCTGGCGGTATTCGCCGCCGGCTTTCGCGCCACCCTCGGGATCTCGATCATCCCCCCCTACCAGACTTATATCACCTACGAGGTCTATATCACTCCGGGATTGATCGCCATGGTGCTGCTGTTCAATGCGATGCAGAGTTCGCTGTCGATGGTCTACGATCGGGAGATGGGCGGCATGCGGGTGTTGCTGATGAGTCCGCTGCCGCGCAGCTATCTGCTGCTATGCAAGCTGCTGGCCAGCGCCCTGGTATCGGTGCCGCAGGTATACGCCTTTCTGGCGGTGGCCTGGTTGTTCGGAGTCGAACCGCCGCTAGTGGGGTTCTTCTGGCTGCTGCCCGCGCTGCTACTCAGCGCCCTGCTGCTCGGCGCACTGGGGCTGTTTATGTCTAGTTTTATCAGCCAATTGGAGAACTTCGCCGGGGTGATGAACTTCGTCATCTTCCCGATGTTCTTTATTTCCTCCGCCCTCTACCCGCTCTGGAGAATGCAGGAGGCCGGCGAACTGCTCTACTTTCTATGCAGCTACAACCCCTTTACCTACTGCGTCGAACTGCTCCGCTTCGCCCTCTACGGCCAGCTTAATGCGCAAGCCCTGACGGTCGTCAGCGGCTGCACCCTGGCATTCGCCACCCTCGCGGTGCTGGCCTTTAACCCGCAGCGCGGCATCGTCCGTGGCGGGGCGAAGAAAGGGTAGGCAGCATCAGTATGCCCCCTGTGGATCGGCAGCTGAAAGCTCCTGCAACAGCCGCTCTTCTATCGGGCTGAAACCCAGCCAAAAGGGATCAGCTGTGAGTTGGCAGCTGAAGGCTCCTGCAACAGCTGCACTTCCTACATCCTTGTGGGTCGGAATTTAGTCCGACAAAGGCTCGACTAAAGCCTCTGATGGTTCAGAGAGGTCGGCTGGAATGCAATCCCAGCTATCATGGCCCTATGCGAATCGACACGGGTGCCTGCGTACCCGGAGCCGCTGATTTTTACAGGGTGAGGCACATAGCACCAGGCTATTGGAAATCAAGGGGGAGCAAAAGGCTAGACTCCCTTCATCTGCCCCCTTCATCGGCCTACTACCTCTGATCCTTCTGAATCCTTAGAACTGTGCTTTATCGACCTTTTTCAGCCAGATTGGGTTTGAGAAAGCTTTGTTTTCCTTCTTATCTTCTACGACTAAACTTACCCATCCTGACTTTTTTGGCACATCAAATACAACCGATGCCTTCTCGCCCGATAACGCCTGCTCAGTAATGACACCATCATTACCGATTAACTGTACCGACTTAAGTCCATTAACCGATAGCAGGTCAAAACGAATGGCTTGCTGCTGATTTTCAGCGAGCTTAATTGTGTCGCCAAACATGACGTTTTGTGGATAGATCACAGGGCCAAAGGACGCATAGGAGCGGCCATTTTTCATTGCCTGAGCAAAGGCTTTAGCGTCTGGCTTACTCGCTGTATACACAAACATACGGTTATGACCGGTTGTTTCATTCCAGACGTCATGAGTATCAGACCCGGCAGTGTAGTAATAAGGCAAGCCTTCAGACCAGAGCTGACGCGCTTTCTCAACCGCCTTCTTATAGTCCACATCTGCATTTATTTCGATCAGGTCAATGCTGGGATTAAAGCCACCGGGTACCGTATTTTTCTCCAGACTGCTCAGATAACCATAAGGAATATATGGATGGTTAGAAGCGACAACGGTTGCCCCCATGCGTCGGGAATCTTTAAGGATGTGATGGATATCGTCCACACCGGGATCTACCGATAACTGCGCACCAACATCAATCGGGAACGGATTAAAATGCCCCCAGGATGCTGATATTTCTATCGATGGAACAAATGGAACACCACGTTTATCCGATAGCGCTTTAATGGCAGCATGGTTTTTTGTTGAGTCATGGTCACTCACAAAAGTAACATTAAGCCCCGCTGCCAGCTGTGAACGCACCAGATACTCCGCTGATGTAGACCCTTCCAAAACATCTGCATGATGATGCAGGTCACCCGCGTACCAGCCATGTTGCGTTGGATAGGTACTGACCGGGATTGCGCCAGCCAAGTGGGTTATTTTATTGGGCACAATGCTGGCATCAATCAATACAGACTTAGCTAAAAAGTTATCACCTGCAGAAACTTTAAGCTGATAATCGCCAGGGGCCAGGGTGAATTTAGCCTGCCCGACACTATCTAACTCTGTAAAGAATGTTTTAGCGCCAAAAAACTCAATCAGAGGCTTATTACCCTTTTCGATCTGAATTTTAGCGTCTAATGCAGACTCTGCTTGTGCGTCCATCACCTGAATATTGACTTCGCCTGGGGCCAAAAGATCAGCGAATGACAGCGTTTGCGACTCATTATTTTTGATGCTTATGTCATGTTTGATACTATCTGAATAACCTTTACCCGCAGCATATACCTGGTAATCTCCCACCGGCAGATCAAGATCATACTGGCCATTCTTACCTATGACCCAAATGTAGGGAACGTCATCTTTAAGCACGACCACCGCTGGCTCATCGACAGTCTTACCCTCTTGAGTTGCCACGCGGCCCGTCAACGTCCCGGACTTCAGATTTTTACGCTCAATTTCAGCCCTAACCACCGGTGAAAGATCGCCACTGGCCAGCACCTGATAGTCACCTTCAAATGACATCGATTCTGATTTTTTCAGGCTATGTTTTTTATATAGATCGCGTGATTTGTATTTAAGTTCTGACATATAAGGCGCATGCAATGCAATTGCCCAGTCAGCGCCATAACCAACAAAACGGTCTGCTATAGGATTAGCAACCATCGCCTCATCTTTACCCGCATAACCCGGTACGGCAAATTTATAGCCGCCATCCGGCCACAAGGTATAGCCGGATAACAGATCAGCCAAGGCGTCACCTTCGTTGGTCATTGTGGTCTTAACATGAATGAGATCAGAGCCTGATGCCAGGCTATAAACCGTACTAACGACCACCTTACCAAAATCGCGGGTAATCTTAACTATCGCCTCGTCCTTACTGTCTTTAATGATATCAACGTGTTGATAAGTGTTCGGCCAGCTTGACCAGTTATTCGGAATAAAATCAGCGAAGGCGACACGATCATTACTTAATGTCCCATCCTTCTTAACATTGGCAACATCTACGATACAACCACGTGCTACTCCCCAGGGAGGCGCGGAACCCACGGCTAACGAAAAGGCCAGCTTGTCATTCCTGACGGTTAAGTCTTGCTCAGAAGTTGCATTACCGGCGGGGATAATAGTCTTACCCTGAATAATGCTGACGGCTGCATGGCTCTGCGCCGTGACAGCCAAACCAGAAGCTAACATAACGGCACTAACAAGCAGGGTCTTACCAAACGGCCTTATCATTACGGCTCTCCTTAGGTAGAGGATCAATTTATTTTTACTTAAATGAGCGTTTAATAAAAACAAGGCTACAGTGTCTTCGACGAAAGGGCAAAGAAGTTCGTGGTGAAGGCTGCAAGCGCCGCGGCCTTCACCCCAGTTGCGGAGCATGCCGACTGGCCGGAAGCGCTGCGTTGTGGGTGTAAAGTAAAGGGGGCAGGTCTTTCCGTATCACATGTGATTTCGAAAGACCTGACCCCCTCCTCTCACTCGTAATTATTTATTTTAAATAATTTAGAATTCGAGTGGTTGGCGCGGTTTATATAGTGTATCTCTCTACCTTTTATGCTCCTAAGAGTTAACGTAGGATGCATACCCAATCCATCCTTTATTTTATCTATTAATTCATAACTTACCAGCAACAGGGTTGGCCCCATATCCGTATTAACTACACTCCCTGTATGTAGCCAGGGCGCTACCAGTATGCTGTATATCCTCAGTCTTTTACTGATAAGGTGGTAGAAAAAGTCCCTGACCTGTGTGTCTTCGTATCCCATTTTACGTTTCCTCATATTGGGGTACAAGCTTCTGCATTGTGTGGCAAAACGGAATCTTTGACATAAAACCTGTCGAACCAAGGTTCTAGAAACGGATTATTAAGCACTACCGCCTGGGTGTATTATTTTAATACAATGAGTACCACACCAATGCTCTAGGCCTTTATTTTAATTATTAATGAGTTAACACCAACCTCTGCAACCTGATACTTCGCTTCTAGGGTTTATTGATCGTCGAAACTACTGCTACAGTCACAGTTACATTCAACAATAATATTACTTTACCTGTAAGCAATCTTAGGAAAAGTAACTCCAGAATCTACGTTTACAGCATGTATATTATAACCAGCTCACTATTTATTATTTAGCCTGAAGATATCCTGTATATGTTATAAAAAACAATACATCATTTTTAAATCATCAAACACGGCAGAGGATACACCAAGTGTAATCCGTCATATGTTGCATCGCAACATATAATGCCGCAGATATGGATGTTAATTTTTAATATCCTTTAAAATCAATATTTAAAGACAGGCAACCATCTGCTGCACTGCATTTTGTTTTTGGTACGTTATTATAAGTAATTGATATTAAACAGTGCCTTCAGGGTCAGGTCTAGCAATGCTAGCATCCAAGCTATTTACATAATTACAATGCTACGATGCTAGACTTGACCCCCTAGGGCGCATGTATTACTTCGGCTTCTTTGCCATCAGTGCACAAGTAAAGCAGCCGGGAGGCGGAACCTCGCTTGATCACAAAACAGCAATGCAGGATTAACTGCTCGCAACAAAAGATTAGTACATAGCCAAAAAAAAACCGGTCATCATGACCGGTTTTTTGATAAGTACGTATAGCTTTTATTGGTTAGCTGTTATTACTTAGCCGTTGTAGCAGACGTCAGTGTCTTGGGTGCTACGTCTGCCTGCGCCTGAATGAACGCTTTGATCTTTGGTCCGATCTCTTCACGGAAACGACGGCCGTTAAAGATACCGTAGTGACCTACGTCTGGTTGTTCGTAGTGTTCTTTGTTGGCGTCTGGAATATTACAGAGAATGGCGTGTGCGGCTTGGGTCTGGCCCTTGCCGGTAATATCGTCATTTTCCCCTTCTATGGTCAGCAGAGCAGTCTCTGTAACGACGGAGGTATCTATTACCTGTCCTTCGAAGCGCATTTCACCTTTGGGTAAACGGTGTTCGAGGAATACTTTACGTATTGTTTCCAGATAGAAATCAGCAGGCATATCCATGACGGCGAGATATTCGTTATAGAAATCCCGATGCGCTTCCGCACTATCGCCGTCACCTTTGACCAGATCATCAAAAAACTTAAAGTGTTTCTTAATGTGGCTGTTCATATTCATGCTTAGAAAGCCGGATAACTGTATGAACCCAGGATAGACTTTTTGACCCGCGCCTGCGAAGTCTGCCGGTACGGTGTTAATCACGTTCTTCTCGAACCATTCCAGATCTTTACCAGACGCGTAATCATTGACCTCGGTCGGGCTTATGCGGGTGTCGATAGGACCGCCCATCAGTATCAACGATCGAGGTGCATTGGGGTTGTTGCGTTCGGCCATCACGGTTGCTGCGACTATCGCGGCTACGCTAGGCTGGCAGACAGCCATCAGGTGGGTGTTCGGGCCGAGATGGTCCATAAATTCGATCAGGTAGCGGACATAATCGTCAAACGTGAAGCCGCCTTCGCTGGCAGGCACATCACGCGCATTCTGCCAATCGGTAATATACACTTCGTGGTCAGGAAGAAAATGTTCAACCGTGCCGCGTAGCAGGGTTGAGTAGTGGCCCGACATGGGAGCCACCAGCAGTACTTTAGGATGGTTGTGTTGACCTATGCGACGGAAATGCAGCAGATCACAAAAAGGCAGCGCATAAGTCACTTCCTCTCTGACACGCACTTCTTCGCCATTAATCTGGGTATTTTTTAAACCGAATGCAGGTTTTTCGTAGTTATCAGTACAACGTACGATGAGTTCCAGGTGCGCCAGCATCTTGCGTGTTATGGGCTGGGACTGGAAGGGTTGCATCCAGGACAGCTTAAGTTGTTTGGTACAGGCTTGAGCCCATAGATGTAAGGGTTGCGCAGACTTATTGAGCGAGTGATGCAGCTGATACAGCATAGAAAAAATCCTCATCAATCTATTCTGATTGATTGTTTAATTTGTCTGCAGGAAAAAATTTTGCACTGCAGCAATTTTTATCGATAGTACAGGTGTTTGTCCTTATTTTGCAAGCTTTAGTCTGTTATCAGATTATGTTGCGTTACAGCATATTTGCTCACAACCACGTCCGTTGGCGCTATTAATAATGATGGAAATCAGTAAGTGATGAAGGGGACGTTACCCTTTTAACATCAATAAAGGCGACTTATGCAGTTAGTAACGTGCTGAGAAAACCCTGCAAATACTGCTCTGTCTCGGCATTCGGGCAAGCTATTTATTAAAGAGTAACGTCCCGAATGGCACTTACTTAAGAGGCCGCGGCCTGCAGAGAAGACTTTCGAGACCGTATGCCAGCTGGGACGCGGCATCTGAGCCCCAAGGGACGGGTTCACGGCGTGTCTCGGAATTTTCTCTGTAGGGAACGGACGGGTTAGTTCGCACTCAAATCGCTTAAGTAAGTGCCATTCGGTAACGTCCCCTTATTCCCCCAAACATAGTACTTTCGACCCCTTTGTTAGGATCGATGGTCCTATTCCAGCTCTAGTCCATTCGCGCTCTAATGAGGTAACATGAAAATAAATGCTGCCACACGCCCTGTGATTCAGGGCGCTGAGCACCCCGGCTGGAGTCGCCCTTGTATAAACTACTGATAGCCGACGATCATCCGCTGTTTCGTGAGGCCATCGCCGATGTGATCGGCGGCCGTTATCCGGATGCCGAGATTCTTCAGTCCGAGAATCTCGAGGACGCAGCGGCGCTGGCCGCGCAACACGACGACCTTGACCTGATCCTGCTCGACCTGAACATGCCCGGCATGCATGGCCTCAACGGCCTGATGCAGCTGCGCAACGACTCGCCCAGCATCCCGGTGGTGATTATCTCCGCCGAAGAGGACAAGAGCATCGTCCTCCAGGCGATGACCTACGGCGCGGTCGGCTTTATTATCAAGTCATTGCCACGCGAGAAGATGACCCAGGCGCTGGAGCAGGTGCTGGCCGGACAGGTTTATCTGCCTGCCGATGTGATCCGCTCGACCCAGGACCCCAGCCGCAGCCGGCGGCGTATCGATGAACATGCGCTTGCTCCCGAGACGCTCAACAGCCTGACCCGACGTCAGCTGCTGGTCTTGGAGCGGATGGCTAACGGCGAATCCAACAAGCAGATCGCCTACACCCTGTGCATCGCCGAAACCACGGTCAAAGCCCATGTCTCTGCGGTACTGCGTAAACTGAATGTGCATAATCGGATTCAGGCGGTGCTATCGGCGGGTAATATCGATTTTAACCAATACCTTAAACGTTAATACTGACACCCTCAGACCAGATCTCTAACGAACCCATCAGCCCCGGCTGAGCAGATGGTGCATCACCGCCTTGAGCTTCGCCGGACGCACCGGCTTGTTCATCAGTTGATAGCCGAGGGCGCGGATCTGTTGCTTCAGGTCATTGCTGTAGTTAGCGGTGATCATCAAGACCGGGGCGCGGATGCCCAGCTCTGCCGCCATCCGCTGTACCGCATCTAGGCCGGTCTGCTGTTTATCGAGATGATAATCGGCGACGATCAGATCCAGGCCCGCTAACGCGTCAGAAAGCGCAACGATGGCCTCATAACTGACGGCGGTCAGCACCTCGCAGCCCCAGCCCTCGAGCAAGAGCTGCATCGCCTGACAGATACTGCGCTCGTTATCGAGTACCAGTACCCGCCGCCCCCACAACTGCACCTCGGCGGGCGGCTGATCCCGTCCGGCCTCGGCAGAGCCCGCCTGCTGCTGACGCAGGTCCTGCTCACCGTAGGGCACCAAGACCGAGAAGCAGGACCCGACACCCGGCTGCGACTGCACCGATATTCTATGACCGAGGATACCGGACATCTTATCGACGATCGCCAGCCCCAGCCCCAGGCCTTTATCGCGGCCGGAGTTATCGTGCTGGACACGATTAAACTCCTCAAAGATCTCCTGCTGTTTATCCGCTGCGATGCCGATGCCGGTATCCCAGACCTGGATAGAGACGCCCTGCGCCGTCCGCCGGCAACCGAGCACCACCCGGCCCTCGGTGGTATAGCGCAGCGCATTACTGAGGAAGTTTCTCAGGATCCGCGCCAATAACTGACTGTCGGTGGCGATCACGGCACTCGAGGGTATCCAGTTAAACGCGAGCCGACTCTGGGCGGCCAGGGTCTGAAATTCATTGGCCAGATGGCCCAGCAACTGATCGGCGCTAAAGGCGGTGATATCGGGTTTAATCACCCCCGCATCGAGCTTGGAGATATCCACCAGCGCGGCCAGCAGGCTCTCGACATCTTCGAGCGAATAATTGAGAGATTGCACCAGCGCTCGAGATCTGTCCTGCAGCGGATGCTCCAGCAGGGAGGCGGAAAACAGCCGTGCCGCATTCATCGGCTGCAACAGATCGTGGCTGGCGGCGGCCAAAAACCGGGTCTTAGACTGGTTCGCCTGCTCGGCCTCTTTGGTCGCCTCCAGCAGACGGTTGCCGATCAGCCGGCGTTCATCAATCTCCAGCAGCAGCTGCTGATTCACCTGGGTCAGCTCGGCGGTACGCGCCTCAACCCGGGACTCCAACTGCTGGTAAGCCTGGGTAAGGGCTGCAGCGCTGCGGCTACGTTCGGTGATATCGGTATAGGTATTAACAAACTCACCACTCGGCAGCGGGTGACTGCAGATCTCCAGAATCCGGCCATCACGAAGCCTCTGCTCCAGCCGCAGACAGGGCCGGCCCTCGCTGTCCCGGCTACAGGGATTGAGATCGGAGACCTGACTACCGGCCATCAGCAGGGTGAAGGAATCACCCTGTTTGAGAGTCGCAGCCGACCTGCCGATCAGCTCACAGAAGCGCTGATTCCAGGTCTCCAGCTGATTATCCGCATTGACCAACACCACGCTCTGGGACAGGTTATCCAGCGTATGCTGCAGCACCCTGGATTTATTCGCCAGCGCCCGCTCGCGCAACGCCCGCTCATTTTCGATCAGAGCGGTGATATCCTTATAGAGCACCACCAGGCCGCCATCGCCGGTCTTGCGCTGACTGACCTGAACCCAGCCGCCGCCACGCATTCGAAACACCTTACTATCGCCCAGCGAGGCAGCATGAGACCCAAAACCGGCACCCGAGCCGTAGTGGCGTTCGATTAAACGGCCTTTCTTAGCCAGACCCATAATCTCTTCGTAAAGCACCCCGGGACGAATCTCGACCCCCGAGGCCTGCCAGAACTGTTTGAATTTGGAGTTGGCCAGCAGCAGGCGCCGGTCTTTGTCATAAAGCACAAACGCATCGGAGATACTCTCGATCGCATCCTGGAGGTTGCCATGGGCGGTCTGGGCTTCGCTATTGGCCTGTTTGAGCGCCTGATTGCTATGCTTGATATCCTCCAGCGCGGCGTTCAGGGCGAGGGTCTGCTCGCGTACCTGCTCGGCCAGAAACACCGCGTGTTCGAAGTTGCCATAGGCCCCGGCATGCTGCCCGGGTCCGGACTCTACCCGCTGCATCAACGCCCGATTGATCTTGCCGAGTTTGATATTCTCGGCCCGCGCCTGATCCAGCTGCTGCTCTAAAGAGGGCTGAGGCGCCGCGGATTCAGTAGTCACTCTCTGGATCCCCGAGTGCTACACCGGTGAAGGTATGGTTAAGATGCATGCCGTTAAACTGCTCACCATAGGTATTAAAACCTATCACTCGGTTAGCACTCAGCACCCCCGAGATTCTGTCGTTGAGTGAACGCTGCTCGGACTCCAGACGGCGGAAGATGCAGTCGTAACCGATCACCAGTTGCGGCGGACCTATCTTGCGTTTGATATCTGTAAACAGCTCTTCGAGTCCCTCGGCCATATCACCACAACGGGAGCGGGTCAGCACGATGCCGGTTTCCACCGCGCAGTAAAAGGTCAGGCTCAGGTCATCGTTGGCCTTCTGTATCGCTCGCGGGTAATAGCGTTCGCCAATCCGCACCGACAGCGGATTCATCGCAAAGACATGCGGACCCAACTGCTCCACCGACAGATTCAGCGCCCGGGCGTATTCCTCGGCAGCTGGCTCGGCATTGAGTTCGATAACGCGCCGCTGAGCGCTGTCGGCCTGGGTGATCACCAGTTTTTCATCGGTATCGATCAGGTGATCAATACTGAACACCTCAAAACGACAGCGACTGTTAACCAGTATCAGAATCGCCGCATCGGAGTGGAACTGACCCTGGTAATAGACCTGGGTATCACGAAAGTGCAGATCATCACCCGCCGAGCCCCCCAGCAGCGGAATGCTGCCCAGATGGGCATTGAGCACATTCAACAACTGCTCTTCGCGAACCGACAGGCCATCGAGCAGCGCCAGCGCGAAAGAGTGCCCCATAATCGGTGCCACCTGTTTCTGACGGCAACCTTCGAGCATCCCATGCACCAGGGTCTGGGCATCGGAAAAACTAAAATCGGCTAGGTTGTTGAACAGCGCCGCCTCGATCGCGAAGTGTTCCGCGCTGAAGCCGATGGCGGTGATACTCCCCTGGGTATAACCCTCGGAGCTAATCTCTCCGGCACTGGTACAGCCTACCAGTGGAATCTCTCCAAAACGTTGTTGCAGCGCTTTGGACAAGGCCTCCAGATCATACTGAGTACCGCAGAAGAACAGCACCAGACTCAGGGGCTGAACCGCCAGTTCCCGATACAGCTGTTCGGCGGCCGACCTGACATCCGGGTCATGACAGACGCTGGTGAGCACTGTCGCCGAGGCCGACTCTGGAGCGTTTGCTTGGATGGTTAACACCGCGACACCTCATCTATCTATTTTATATAACATATTTTAGGGCTCAAATCCGGCCGGCAACATAGTACTTAGGACCTGTTTAAGCCCTGATCCTAGCCGGAATGCAACCCCAGCAAAAGGGTCTGCACAATGAAAGACCTGACCCCTCTCCTTCGTGCCCCCTCTCCTTCGAATGCTGCTTAAGTGCTGCCCGGACAGCGCTGAAGTCGTATTGTCACCGATCTTAACCAGGCAGCATGATGGAGAGACCCTACTCTGTGCCGGGAGTGCGCTATCAACCTGCCGACTTTCAACCTGTCGAACCTCAACCCACCGAACCTCAAGCGGCTCGTACCCCGGCTGCTGCGGAGCCTACTGCTTAGCCTACTGCTTAGCCTGACGCTTAGCCTGACGCTAAGCCCACCACTACAGGCCGCCACGACCATGGCCGAAGAACCGGAGGATGGAGCCGCCTATCAAGGCCTTATTCAGGCGTTGTTTCCGAAGGCGACCCGCATCGAACCCAAACTCGAGGCGTTCCCGGTCTATCCGGTGTATCAACTCCAGCAGCTGCTGGGCTACGCCTACGAATCCAACGATCTCTACGATCTGGTCGGCTTCTCCGGTAAACCCATCAAGCTGATGATAGGACTGGAGGTCGACGGGCGTTTTAGCGGGGTTAGGGTCCTGGACCATCACGAGCCGGTGTTTCTACACGGCTTGGGTGAGCAGCCACTGTTCGATTTTGTAAAGCAATATAAAGGCCGTTCACTCAGGAATCCCATCGTCATAGGCGCGGGTAACGGCAACTCCACGGCTGCGGGTGGGCCGGTCATTATCGATGGCGTCACCAAGGCGACGGTGTCGGTGGTCATCATCAACGATACGGTCTTGTCGGCGTCGCTGCAGGTGGCGCGCGCCAAGCTCGAGGGGTTCGCCCAGCAGGTCGCAGCCACCCCCAAAACGGAGTTATTTGAACCCCTGAGCACCGCCCAGCTGCTTGAACGCGGCTACCTGCAACACTGGCGCATCAGCCGCGAGAAGGCCGAGGCAGCACTGGGGCAGTCACTGGACAGCTACCCCTCGCTGGCGGCTGGTCTGGCGGAAAGCGTGGAGCCGGATAATGAAAACCTCTTTAGCGAGCTCTACTTCGCCTACCTCAGCGCGCCCATCATCGGTCGCAACCTGCTCGGTGATGCCCGTTATCAGCAGCTGCTCGACTCGCTCAAGGCCGATGATCAGGTGCTGGCGGTCTTTTCCCGAGGACCTTTCTTACATGTGCCAGAGACCTTTACACCCGGCAGCGTACCGCGCCGTCTGTCGCTGCAACAGCAGGGGCTCTCGATCGAGCTACGCGATCTGAATCAGCTCGATGAAGCCAGGACCCCGCAGCTACCCTTTGCCGTCGGCGGCATGCCCCGCTTTGAGCGGGCGCATCTGTTTCGCATCAGGGGTCATGCGGGATTCAATCCGGGTGCCGAAGCCGCCTTAACCCTCAACGTCAACCTGGCCCGCAACCCGCTGATTCGGGATCAGGCCCGCTTTAGCCGCAGCTATCAACTCGACGCGGCCCTGTTCGACTGGGCCGAGATCGTACCCGAATACAGAGCGCCGCTCTGGCTGCGAATCTGGCAACAAAAACTGCCGCAGATCGCCATCCTGGTTGCCGCGCTGCTCCTGCTCAGCGGGGTGTTCGTGCTGCAGCGCCGCCTCAGCCACCGGGGGGCATTGCTCACCGGGTTCCGCACCTGCTTCCTAGGCTTCACCCTGTTCTATATCGGCATCTACGCCCAGGGCCAGCTATCGGTGGTAAACATCTACAGCTTGCTGCTGGCGGTCGTCGATGGCTTCGATATCCGCCTGTTCCTGCTCGACCCCATCATCTTTATCCTCTGGTCCTACACCTTTATCAGCCTGTTCCTCTGGGGCCGTGGCCTCTACTGCGGCTGGCTCTGCCCCTTCGGTGCGCTCCAGGAGTTGCTGAGCTGGGTGGCCCTGCGGCTGAAGATCAAACAGTGGCGCATCCCAGAACGCTGGCACCGGCGGCTGGTGCTGCTCAAATACCCGATCCTGGTCGGCTTGGTCGCCACCGCCTTCGTGTCGCTGACCCTGGCCGAACAGCTGGCCGAGATCGAACCCTTCAAGACCAGTATGACCCTGGTCTTCGTCCGCCACTGGCCTTTCGTATTCTACGCCCTGCTACTGCTGGGTCTGGGCATGTTTATCCATAAGTTCTACTGCCGCTATCTCTGCCCCCTGGGCGCGGCCCTGGCGATTATCGGCAAGCTACGCCGCTTCAGCTGGCTGGATCGGATCGAACTCTGCGGCAGCCCCTGCCAACGCTGTAAACACAGCTGCGGCATCGATGCGATCAAACCCGACGGCGCGATCGATTATGACGAATGCATTCAGTGCCTGGAATGTGTGGTGATCCTCCAGGATCCCGGTAAGTGCGTCGATTCCCTGCAGCAGGCCAAACGCAGCCAGCGGGCGGCCGAAAATCTTATTCATCGCCAATAAGTAGCGCCCGAGGCGGGTCTGGACATGCTGAGCAGCGCAGCTGGTCAGCCTAGCTGAGCCAAATCGGACACCGCGTTGGTGTCCGATACGACCGCCTGATCTACAAAAACACTAAGACAAAGGGTGGATTATGTAACGATCAGAAGTAACGCTTCAGGAAAGGAGCCGAAGGCCCCCGCTGACCCCGTGTTTCCTAGCATTCTTGGACAAGGGCGCTAATACAGGATTCGGGGGTCGTCCCGATTGTTCTGGACGCTTTAATGTTAAGGGCGGACTCGAAGAGAGGCTCTGCCTGAGTGCCATTTCCTGCGAAAAAACAACGATGATAAGATTTTGGCTTGGCTATAGCTGTCAATAAATGATGAGCCTGACCGGCATCCCACCCACAACATCACCGCCGATCGATGCGCAGTGCAACACGCAATGATCGGCGGCAAACACACTCACCATTTACCGATGCTTAGCTGACTCTGCTCAAGTAAACCGCTACCGGCCGCCGCGTCAACAATGATACGACGACATAGCAGACCGACGAGGCTAGGGAGCCAATCAGCGGTCCTTCGACCCAGCCGAGATCCGTCAGCATCAGCAACCCGCCGCTGGTAAAGAAGCCCACCAACATCGCAGCCAGGGCCCCTGCAACATTGCCCTGCCAGAAGGTAGAGATGAACACCGGGCCAATCATCGCTGCCAGCAGCGTGCCTGAGCCGAGGATGCCCAGCCATGACAGCATAAAGGGTGGTGCATACGTCATCATCAATAAGCCCAGCAAACCCAGTCCGATCACCGCCACGCGGTTGATCGTCAATGCCCTGGGCGAGTCATGCTCCGCATCCTTGAACAGCGCCAGGCGCAGGTCATGGGACGTCGCCGACGCCACCGTGTGCAGCATCGAGTTCGCGGTTGATTTCATCGCAAAAATAATGAACAGGGTAATGATCCCCTGCAACCCAGGATGCAAAAAGGTCTCCAGGTACACCGGCATAGCGCTGTCTGCCTCCTCGATCGCAGGTCCAAATGCGCGCATATAAAGGCCAACGATCGGAATAAGGCTGAGAATAGAACCGAGGATCGCCACATAGATCCCCACCGTGCGCATCTTCACATCGGGCCTGAAGGCAAGAAATCGCACCGACATATAGGGCAGGACGGCGGCGAAGAGGAAGGCGTAAGGGAACACCAGGTAGACAGAATGTTTGCTCGAACCGTAGGGTGCACCTGTTTCAGGATTGAGCAGGTTGGTATCGATCGCATTGAGCTTAGCGGCCCATTCGGTCAGGTCGACGCTAGTAAACATCTGCACCATGATCACCCCCGCGCCCAGTGCCATACCACACACCATCACCGTGTCGGTCCATGCCACTGCGGCAAGGCCGCCCCACATGGTATAGATGATAATCACGGAGATCATCAGCCAAGCGCTGGTGGTCATCTCAATATTGAGCCAGGATGCGCCGAGGATTCCCACCGCCTTGATCTGGCTAACGAGGAACACCATCAACAGCACGATGGTGATAAGCGCGGCGACGCCTTGGAGCAAGCGCCCGCCACTACCTCCGCCGTGGATCTGACCGATGTACTCAGGAATGGTATTACTGTTCATCTTGAGCGCGCGCTTCTGCATGAAGCTGGCAAAAAACAGCACCGCGACCATCATCGCCGGAGCGAAAAAGAAGTTGCCCAGCACTTCAATCGCACCGTACTCGTAGGTCACACCGGGCGAGCCCATAAAGCCCCAGCCGCTGAATCCTGTGGCAACAATCGTGCTGGCACCGACAAAAGGCCCGAGCGTACGCCCGGCAAGCAAAAACCCGCCTTCATCGCTCTCTCTGACCCTGCGTGAGGACATTGCACCGATGCCAAGCATCACGGCAACGGCTGCGATCATCAGACCCCAATTAAGCATTTCGTAGAAATCCATACTCTCAACCCCGCGCGCTAGAATCGTTTTTAGAAGAACAAGCCCAGTAACGCCCAAAGGCCACTAGAAACATCACTGCATTGAGCACTACATATAAATCCAATACCCATGAATTCATGTTTTTATCCCTTATTTTTTTATTTATGAGACACACTTCGCCTACCTCGCTACCGGCTCTCTGACATACGGGAGCACCGCAGACGCGGGACGCCGCCATAGCGGAAGGATATTTGAGGCTTAGGGTCTGCCGGACTTAGCGCTGAGCTACTCGGTAACGGCTATGGCTATGGCGTTGCTCTACCTTCTGCATCCAGGCAGAACAACCGACAAACTCTGAGGAGACTAACCCTTGATGATGTTGTGCTCTGGACCGAAGGGAAATTTGGTGATGTTTTCCGCACCGCTCTCACCCACCACTAGAATGTCGTGCTCGCGGTAACCGCCAGCGCCCGCGTTGCCTTCGGGCAGCATCAGCATCGGCTCGATGGAGACCACCATGCCCGGTTCCAGGACGGTATCGACATCTTCACGCAGTTCCAGACCGGCTTCGCGGCCGTAGTAATGGCTAAGGGTGCCAAAAGAGTGGCCGTAACCAAAGGTACGGTACTGCAGCACATCGTGCTCGAGGAAGATCTCGTTAAGCTCGGCGGCGATATCGCTGCAGCGCGCACCCGGACGAATCAATTCCAGTCCGCGACGGTGAACCTTGCAGTTGATCTCCCACAGCTCCAGGTGGCGGTCGGAGGCATATTCACTGAACAGCGTACGCTCCAGCGCCGTGTAGTAGCCGGCAATCATCGGGAAGGTATTGAGGCTGAGAATGTCACCCACCTCGACCTTGCGCGAGGTGACCGGGTTGTGGGCGCCATCGGTATTGATACCTGACTGAAACCAGACCCAGGTGTCCATCAGCTCGCCATGGGGGAAGGTTGCTGCAATCTCACGCACCATGGCCTGGGTTCCAGCCAGGGCAATTTCATACTCGGGCACACCGACGGCAATCGCATCGCGGATAGCCGCACCACCAATGTCGGCCACGCGGGCACCCTGCTTGATCACCTCGATCTCTTCAGCCGACTTGATCATCCGCATCTTCATGGTCGGCATACCGATATCGGCGAACGTGGAAGACGGTAACACAACCTTCATCTTATCCAGATTCTGCAGCGACATATGGTCGAATTCGACCCCTACCCTGCCGCCATCCTTGATCAGCTGCTTCACTGCATAGAAGAAGTTGTCCTTCTGCCAATCGGTGTAGACAACGTTGTCCCCCAGCTGGTTACGACGGTAGGGCTGTCCACCATCGATATTGGCGGAAATGCTGGTGTAGTTGTCTGGTGTCACCACCAGACCATAATCACGACCGAAACGACAGTAGACGAAATCACTGTAGTAATTGATGTTGTGGTAAGAGGTAAACAGGACCGCCTGCACATCGTTTTCGGCCATATAGCGGCGCAATTTAGCCAACCGTGAACTCATCTCCTCCCGAGAAAAGGTCGGCTGTACTTTGTTGCCGTTTGGAATAGATAGTGTCTGCGGCATCTTCATTCTAGATTCCTTTAGCTTATTATATTTATACGAGGCTATCTCTAATATCGGCTCATCCCTGATGGGAAGCAGTAAAGAACGGGAGGCGCTGAGGTGCGTGAACCCTCCATTCTCTAATCAGCTGCAATCGATCCTAACCTCCACCGCCCTATAATTGAAATCAATAATAATAATGCTAACATTTACATTGCAAATACAGCGACCACCCTTGCTTAATTTAGTCCCCGCCGCAGAGAACACCGCGCCAGGCGATTAATATCGATAACCCAAAGGTCCAGGAAATGCTGCAACAAATAACGAATTCGTAGCTTTCTTTTATCACGACTAGCATACGAACAGGCCAGATACCATACCGAGAAAATAAGATTAGCACTCAGTGCTTGTATTTAAATATTCGATACATCCAGCTTATTTATTTTCCTTGATAAGGGTTTAATCTATACTGCAACACCTCTCTAGCTGGACCCCCAATGAAAAATCTTCCAATGGATCTGCTGCGTACCTTTGTTGCCATCAAGGATTTAGGGGGCTTCACCCTGGCCGGTGAAATGTTGGGGCGCTCGCAACCGGCCATCAGCCTGCAGATTAAGCGACTGGAGGAGATGATAGATGTGCAGCTGTTAAACCGTGCCGGTGGTATGAAACTGACGGAAGAGGGAAAAATTCTCTACACCTATGCCCGCCAGATCCTCGAGCTCAACGATACCGCTATCTCGCGATTGACCATTCCATCGGTTAGCGGCTCAGTAACATTAGGGATACCCAATGATTTTGAAGTCTCCTTTCTTCCGGTTACTTTATCTGAATTTTCAAAAACTTACCCTAACGTTACTCTGGACGTACAGACCGATCTCAGTGTGAACCTCTGTCGAGACTTCAAGAAAGGTCACTACGATCTGGTGATGATAATGGACGAGTACCCAGAGCACAGTTTTCAAAAAAATGATTTTATTGTCGAACCGCTTGCCTGGATCAGTGAACCCGCGTTTAATTTAAAACCCGACCAGCCTATTCCGCTGGTGCTTTACCCTAAAGGTTGCATCTATCGCCATCACATAACCACTGCCTTAAATAAAGCCAACATTCCTTGGAGAGTGCTCTACTCCACCTCCAGTCTGCAGGGAATCCAGACAGCAATCGAAGCTGGACTGGGCATCAGCGCGCTTGCAATTAATACCGCTCCCCGTATGTTAACCAACAACGATATTAACCAGCAGCTGCCTGCACTGGGGAAGGTGGCCATAGGATTTCATTATGACCACATTAACCTCGCCCCAGCTGCAACTCGGTTGTTGGATTATCTGAGGCGAGGATTACTACACACTCGGGGGGCACCTTTGCATTCGACCCTCGACACATAAAAGCCAGAGAGCCACGAACTCAACGCCCTGCCCGCATTCGATGGCTTCTTCATAAGGCAAGTCCGTCAACTCAACAACGAGTAAAATACTCGTTAAGTCTTGGCGGCGGCATGAAACGTCCACGACCCTAATAATGCATTAGGCCGAAGTAATCCACCCCAAGCCCCGTTGATAAAAAATAAACGGTCTATATAAATATTAGTCAGAGTATCGTCACTGATGTGATTACAAAAACAATGAAATACAACTTGCCATTATAATTCGGCTGATCAACGCTCCGCTCAGGCTGACTAAACGGGTAGGACAGCGCAGCCAGCGCCCGCAATGTCGCCAAAACAATAAACACCAACAAGTACTCACCAACAAGTACTCACCAACGCTGTCTAGGGCAATCAACCTCGCGATACTGTAGACGAACTGTTACTAAGGGTACCAACGGCCGGTAAATATAGGCGCACAACCTATTCCGATTAATACCTGGTCTACGGAAGCCGAGACATGACCATCAGCCATGCAAAATAGCGCGGTACCAAGCACCGAAAATCACATAAACAGACCCATGGTCAATTGGCTCCCCAAACGATTCAATGCCAGAACACAAGGAATCTGCGCAACAGCAACGCTGATAAAAAACGTTGCTAACAACAATCCCAGGCGGGTCATCCTGAGATTGGACTGGTTGATTA
>JBLHND010000006.1:0-46676 GCA_047622605.1 Motiliproteus sp.
AGCTGGATCACCAGACCGAACAGATAGAGTCTGAACCAGTCCAGCGGCTGCTGGAAGCGCTCGCTGGCATGCCGCCACAGCAGGCCGATACAGGCCGCCACTATGATCTCCAGGGATCCGGCCATCGCTCCAACACCGCCGATATACAGGCGTAGGGCAACCATTATGACGGCGGCGATCAGGGTCGGGACCACGCCAAAAAACAGCCCGCACAGGCTGATCAGTACCCAGCGGGTATCGATGATAATCCCGGGTTGCGCCTCCCAGGCGGTGTTCATCACTGCAACTCCCAAGGCTCCAACCAACAGGCCGGACAGCAGTTGCCGCCGGTGCTTGTTGGCGACAGTATCCAGCTCCAGGGCATCGTAGATGACCCCCAGGGCGATCAGCAGTGTGACGTTGTTAAGCAGCCCGGTAAAACTATTGCTATCCATGGTCCCTCACTGTTCAAGACTAAAGATTACTCCTAGCAGTCAAGGGCCATAGTAGAGATAGACCGGTACCAGGTCTAATGTTATCTCGGTAACGGCCCTCAGGGACGCTAAGTAATCGCCTGCTAAAGGCTGAGTGCTGGCCAGATTGCAGCGGGCGATCTCTGCTGGGCGTCGTCAGGCTGCCAGGTGCCGGTCATTAGCTTGACGTATTGGCCGTTCGCCGTAGGGTGGCCGTTATTGCGCCCGATTCCGCTGGTTGTTATGGATGTTAACGCGTTTGTCGAGCTGGCAGTAGGCGACGATAAAGTCGACGACCGCCTCAGGATCGTTGATATCCAGTCGCGGCAGTTGGGTGGTAACCGGGAGGGTCTCGTCGTGGGCAATAGCCACGATATGAGGGTCGTTAGGAAACAGCAATTGATGGCAGGTGCTGGGGCGATGTAGTTCTATTTTAGGGAAGGGCAGCTGTTTAAAACCTTCCACCAGGATCAGGTCGATGCGGCTGTGATCGAGCCGGCTGATCAGGTAACTCAGGTCTGGATCATCCTGGTTCTCGAGTGTTTCAGTCATCAGTGCCCAGCGGTTTCGCGAACCTATCAATACCTGTGCGGCGCCTGATTTACGCAGCTCATAGCTGTCCTTTCCCGGGGTGTCGACGTCAAAATGATGGTGTGCGTGTTTGATCATGCCGACTCGAATGCCGCGACGTTGCAGCAGTGGGATCAGTAGCTTAAGCAGGGTGGTCTTGCCTGAGCCGCTGAAGGCAGCGATGCCGAGCAGTGCCGTCGCGGAGCTGATTTCAGGGGGCGTGCTAAGCGTCATGCTGCTGGATCCTCTCGTGGGCGTCGCCGATTCGATTAAGACTTTCTTGCCAGGAAAATAGTGTGCCGGCTGCCCTTGCCCGGCCGGGCTCTTACCGTCTCCGTACTGACCTTAAAACCGGTTTTTTTCAAGCGAACGACGAAGGCCGGGTCTGGAAACGCCGACCAGACCGCAAGCATGCCGCCGGCGCGCAGAGACTGATAGATCACCCGCAATCCGCTCGAGGAGTACAGCTGATGGTTGTCGGTGTGGGTCAGGCCTTCGGGGCCGTTATCCACGTCGAGCAGGATCGCATCGTAACGGGGTTTTTGGCTAGCAAAGAGCTCGGCCACATCGCCGATCTGTACTCGAGTGCGGGAGTCCTGTAACGGCTGGCCTGCGCATTCACCCAGAGGCCCATGATTCCAGTCGACGACCGCGGGTATAAGCTCTGCCACCGTGACGGTCGCAGAGCTGGGGCTGGTCTTGAGCGCGGCAGCCAGGGTGAACCCCATCCCCAGCCCTCCGACCAATACCTGAGCATCGGCTACCCGGTCGAGGTGCGCACAGCCGAGTTCGGCCAGCGCTTCTTCTGAGCCATGCGCACGACTGTTCATCAGTTCGCCACGAACCCCGGAAAGACGAATCGAAAACTCGTCGCCGCGCCGTGACAGCTTGAGCTCGCCGCCACCCTTAGGGATCTCTGTGTTGCCTAGCAGGGTCCAGGGAATCATATCGCCTCAATAGTTACCGATTTTTCAGGCCGCACTTTAGCATGGATGTGCGGGGAGAAAAGGGGTCAAGTCTTTCATTATGCGCACAATGAAAGGCTTGACCCCTTTTCTCTTGGGTCGCAACCGATGATAATGACCACTTTTCATCCAGATGTGCCGTCATCGCAAGCAGAGAGCCCGTTACCCATGCATCCTATTAAAGCCATGACCCAGCTGGGATCGATCGATACCGAGCTCTTTCTTAAGGAATACTGGCAACGCAAACCCTGTGTGTTTCGCGGCGCTTTTCCCGATTCGCTCGAGGTCGCCAGTGCCGATGAATTGGCCGGTATGGCCTGTGAGGAAGGCATAGAATCACGGCTGCTGATCAGCGATCCGCTCAGTGGGGAATTTGAACTCCGTCAGGGCCCCTTCGCCGAAGAGTCGTTTCAAGCACTGCCTGAGAGTCATTGGACGCTGTTGATCCAGGGCGTCGATCTCTGGTTGCCCGAGGCCTCAGATCTGCTGGAGCGCTTTAAGTTTATACCTGGCTGGAAACTGGACGACCTGATGATCAGTTTTGCCACCCGGGGCGGTGGCGTGGGGCCGCATTATGATAACTACGATGTCTTTATTATCCAGGCCGAGGGTCGCCGTCGCTGGGAGATCGGTGGTCGTTACGAGGAGCATAGCAGCGAATTTATTGCCGGCCAGCCGGTACGGGTTCTCAAGCATTGGCAGCCCGAGCAGAGCTGGGATCTGGAGCCTGGCGATATGATCTATATCCCTCCTCGGGTCGGCCACAACGGCATCGCCTTAACGGATGACTGTATTAACTACTCGGTGGGCTATCGCGCGCCCCATGCGGCGGAGATGCTCGAGCACCTGGCGCAATACTGCGCCGACCATACGCCTAACGAACTTCGCTATGGCGATGCGGGGCTTCAGCTACGTCCTCACTCGGGCGAGATTCAAACAGATGACCTGGACCAGGTTAAGCAGCTGCTGCACGGCCTGATCGGCGACCCTGAGCGGCTGGCGCGCTGGTGGGGCGAATACGTGACCGAGGCTAAAAATCCTGAGGATGGCTGCAGCGCCGAGTCTCTGACGTTAGCACAGCTGCGCCAGGTCCTGGCGGAATCGGATGCGGTGCGCCGCAGTGAAGGGATCCGTATGGCCTTTGCTCGAAATAGCAGCGGGGGCTATCTGTTTGTCGAGGGGCGCTGTTTTGATCTGGCACCTGAAAATATGCCGCTGGCCGAGCTGCTGAGCGATCAGAACAGCTATTCGACGCAGCAGATAAATGCCTGGTTGGAACAGCCGCAGACTCAGGCGATCGTCTTGGAGCTGTTTGCAAGCGACCAGCTCTATGGCCTGTAGGCGGAGGTCTGGTCCGGAGGGGGGAACGTTATCCTGAAAATTAATCACGCTTTTATCTCCAATCGTCAAACGGCTGCATAGTCGCCGAACGGAGCCGGGGGGCGCGCAGACGCCTTTCGCGAATGCTATCAATGTGGTTGCCGCCAGGGCTGCTTCTGCAGGCCTGGCCCTACCCTTGGAGGCTGCCGCCGGGTTCTGTTTCGCCTGCAGGAAACCGGCATCAACCTGTCTTGAAAAGCCCCAGCTATAAAGAGATTATTGCGCCGTGACATCTGAGCCACATCGGCAGAGGTAGGTTTCATGGCGACGCGTTCTGAAGAAGGCCTGGCTCCTGGCCACACCCCGACCCGCACCTGCGCTCCAAAAAAACCGGACCCGGTTCGCGTCAGCCTGGACAACTTTGAGCTCTGGCTGAACAGCGCGCTCGACAGGCTGGCCAACGGCGATATTCGCGAAACCCAGCTACCGCCGCGCGAACTCAGCGGGCAGGAGCTGGCGCTCGCCGAGCGGCTGATCGCGGTGCGCGAATATATGGCCGATTACGCAGACCGTATCGATGCCGTGGCCGGTGGCGACTACGATGCTCGCTGGCAGGTGTGCAACCGCTACGATGCGCTAGGCACCCGCTTGCAAAAAATGATGCAGCAGATGGATGACCTGACTCGGGTCTGTCAGACCGTTGCCAGCGGTGACACCGATGCTAGCGTCGCCGTTAAGGGCAACAACGACCGGCTCGGCATGGCGCTCAATAGCATCATAGACACCCTGAGCGAGACCGCCGCACAAGCCGAAACCATTGCCAAGGGTGATTTTCGCACGGAAGTGCGCGCTAGGAATAATAAGGATCGTCTGGGTCTGGCTCTCTTTAGCATGACGCGCACCCTGCGCGACGTGTCACAGTATTTTGAGGTGCTCGGCACCGGCGATGTCTCGCGGCGGTTCGAAGCCAAGGGCGACAACGACCTCCTCGGTCAGTCGTTGAGCCAGCTCAGTGACGCCCTGCGTAACGCCTCCGATCAGGCCGATGTGCTCAGTGCTGGCGACTACCGTGCCGACATCAAGCCGCGCGGCCCGGCCGACCGCCTCGGCTATGCCCTGGCCGGAATGACGCGCTCGCTGCGCGATACCTCGTCCATCGTCGCACAGATCGCCAACGGCAACCTGAGCCAGAAGATCGATATCAAGGGCGAAGGTGACCTGCTCGGTCAGTCGATCAACCAGCTGGTCGAAACCCTGCGCGACACCACTAAGCGCGTCGACCAGATCGCCGAGGGCGACATCTCGGCGCAGATCGTGCCGCGCAGCAGCAGCGATGCCCTGTCGCTGGCCATCGCCAAGATGGGCAACAAGCTGCGCGAGATGTCGCTCGATGCCGATGCCCGCCAGCGGCTGGGGCAATGGCAGAACAGTCTGGCCGAACAGATGCGCGGCGAGCTGGACTTCAAAACACTCGGCAAGCAGGTCCTCGACGTGCTGGTCAGGTGTCTCGATGCGCAGGTGGCGGTGATCTATATCAGCAACGACACTCAGAGCATGCAGCTGGTGGCCAGCTATGCCTTCACTCCCCGCCGTGACCCCGGCCTCGGCTATGCCTCCGACCAGGGCATGCTTGGCCAGTGCTGCGCCGAGCGCAAGGTGCGGGTGATCGACGCGGTGCCGCCCGACTATATGCCAATCGGCTCGGCACTCGGCGAGACCGCGCCGCGCCAGTTGCTGCTGGTGCCGCTGGTCTATCAGGACCAGCTTTATGGTGCCATCGAAGTGGCCTCTCTGGGCATCTTCAGCCAGCAGCACCTAGCACTGATCGACAGCATGCGCGAATCGCTCGCGCTCACCATTAGCATGGCCAAGTCGCGCGAGCGCATGTCCGAGCTGTTGCAGGAGAGTCAGGCCCAGTCCGCAGAGCTGCAGGCACAGCAGGCAAGGCAGACAGAGCTGCGTACCGCTAACAAGGAGATGGAAGAGCAGACCCGGCTGCTCAAAGACTCGGAAGAGCGCCTCAAGCAGCAGACAGAGGAGTTGCAGGCGACCAACGAAGAGCTGGAAGAAAAAACCGAGTACCTGGAAAAGCAGCGCGCCGATATCGCCAGGAAAAATATCATCCTCGATGAGACTCGCCTCGAGGTCGAAGAAAAATCCGCCGAGCTCGAGGCGACCAGTCGCTACAAGAGCGAGTTCCTGGCCAATATGTCGCACGAGCTGCGCACGCCGCTCAACAGTATGCTGCTGCTGTCGCGTTCCCTAGAAGACAACGATGAAAAAAATCTGACCCCCGAGCAGCAAGAATCCTTGCATATTATCCACTCCGGAGGCCGCGACCTGCTGAATCTGATTAATGAGATTCTGGACCTGTCCAAGGTCGAAGCGGGCAAGATGAGCTTGGTCTATGACCACCTCGCTATCGACAGTCTCTATGCCAGGCTGGGCGATCTGTTTACCCCGGTAGCCGCGCAGCGCAAGCTGGAACTCTGTTTTGAACAGGCGCAAGGGATAGAAGGCACGCTGTACACGGATGGTCAGCGGGTCGAGCAGATCTTGAAAAATCTGCTGTCCAACGCCTTTAAGTTTACCGAATCGGGCCATGTCCGGGTACAGGCGCTTAAACCCTCCGCCGATATGCGCTTCACGATGCCGGGACTGACCGCCGCCAGTTGCATCGGCTTTGCGGTTGAGGATACGGGCATAGGCATCGAGGAGGGCCAGCAAAAAGTGGTGTTTGAAGCCTTTCAGCAAGCCGATGGCTCCACCAGTCGCAAGTTCGGCGGCACAGGCCTGGGCCTCACCATATCGCGTGAGCTGGCCAAGTTGCTGGGCGGAGAGCTCCGGCTCAGCAGCAAGGAGGGTGCTGGCAGTACCTTTACGCTCTATATCCCTCTCAAGCCTATCAATGCCCTCTATCCCCTCAATCCCCTCAATCCCCTCAATCCCCTCAATCCTCTAGAGCAGCAGCAGCAGCGGCAGCAGAGCGCTGTCGCGATCCAGCATGCTCTTCAGGTGGATGCGGCCAGCCCCGCGTTTATCCCTGGCGGCTCGGCTGGGGGCATCCATGTGCCGCTGCTTGCTTCGGCTGAGGTGAAGGCCAATGGCGCTAAGTCAGGAGGCACTAAGTCAGGAGGCACTAAGCCAGGAAGCGCTAAGCCAGGAAGCACGGAGACTGTCGATGACGATCGCGCCCGGATAGAATCGGGAGAGCGCAGTATCCTGGTTATCGAAGACGACTATGCCTTCGGTAAGATCGTGCTGGGGCTGGCGGCTAAGAAAGGCTTCAAGCGGTTGCAGGCGCTGACCGGCAATGAGGGCATCGCCCTGGCTCGTCAGTATCATCCCAGCGCGATTATTCTCGATCTCGGCTTGCCGGATATCAGCGGGGAGGCAGTCCTGGAGCAGCTGAAAGGCGACCGGGATACCTGCCATATTCCTGTGCATGTGGTGTCCGCCAGGGATAAAGATCCTGAATCGTTACTCAAAGGCGCGCTCGGCTACCTGCGTAAACCGGCCAGCAAGGAGGGGTTGTTAAAAATATTTACCCGCGTGGAGGGTATGCTCGATAATCCGCTGCGTGACATCCTGCTGATCGAGGATGATCCAAGTTCGCAAGCCTCGGTCTCCCGGCTGCTGAAAAACAAGTCAGTGACGATAGATGCGGTTGAAACGGCTGAGGCAGGGCTCGAAAGACTCAACACCCAGCGCTATGACCTGATTATTCTCGACCTGACGCTGCCTGGCATGTCGGGTCAGGAATTCCTCAGGGTGCTGTATGAAACGATGGGCGAGGATTCACCGCCGGTGATGGTTTACACCTGCAAGGAACTCAGCCCTGAGGAGTATCAAGGGTTGCGTGCTTACACCGATACGGTGGTGAACAAGGGGGTCCATTCGCCTGAGCGCCTGCTCGATGAGGTCTCGTTATTCCTGCACACCGTGGAGAGCAAGCTATCACCGTCGCAGCGCAAGATGATACGGCTGCTGCACGACAGTGCGGCGACCCTCAGGGGTAAGCGGGTGCTGCTGGTCGATGACGATATCCGCAACACCTTCGCGCTGTCCAGCGTGCTGCGTAAGAACGGTCTCGAGGTGATCATGGCCGATGACGGTCAGCTGGCGCTGGAAAAGCTGGCGACTGAGCCGGCATTCGATGTGGTGCTGATGGATATTATGATGCCGGTCATGGATGGCTACGAGGCGATGCGCCAGATTCGGGCGCAGCAGGCCTTTGCCAAACTACCCATTATCGCCCTGACCGCGAAGGCGATGAGCGATGATCGCCAAAAATGCATCCAGGCCGGCGCCAGCGATTATCTGCCTAAGCCGGTAGATGTGGACAAGCTGCTATCGATGATGCGGGTGTGGTTATTTGAGCGTCGCTGACATGGAGGTGAATCAGATAGAAGCGCTCGAACTGGAGCTGCTGCTGGAGGCCATCTGGCGGCGTTATGGCTACGATTTTCGGCACTACGCGCGGGCATCACTGCGGCGCCGGGTCGATAGCGCCCGGCGTGAGCTGGGCAGCCTGTCGATCTCTCATCTGCAGGCCCGGCTGCTCTATTCTGAGGAGGCCTTCGAGCAGTTTTTAAGGTCGATGTCGGTCACTGTCACCGAACTCTTTCGTGATCCCGATTTTTATGCCGCTTTTCGTCAACAGGTCATGCCGTTGCTGTCGACCTATCCGTTTATCAAAATCTGGCATGCCGGTTGCGCCACGGGTGAAGAGGCCTACTCGATGGCGATCATGCTGCATGAGGAGGGGCTGTTACCGCGTTGCCAGCTCTTCGCCACCGACTATAACAACCAGTCTCTGGAGACCGCTCGCGAGGCGACCTATCCACTGGAGCGGATGAGCAGTTACACCCGCAACTATATAGAAGCGGGTGGGCGTCATAGCTTTGCCGACTATTACAACGCCCATTACGACTTTGCCAAATTGGCGCCTTTTCTTTCTGAAAACATTACCTTTGCCCACCATAATCTGGTGGCCGATCAGGTGTTTGGCGAGATGCATGTGATTATCTGTCGCAATGTGCTGATCTATTTTGACCAGGACCTGCAAGATCGAACCCTAGGTCTCTTTTATGAGAGTCTCTGTCCACTGGGGGTGTTCTGCCTGGGAAGCAAAGAATCCCTGCTACGCAGTAGTGTCCAGGGCCGTTTTGAGAGTCTTGATAAGAAGCAGCGCATTTTTAGACGGATTAACTAATTTTTGAGTGTATCGATGAGAAGCAAGGGTTTTTTAAGGAGACTCGACTGATGCGTGCGCCTGGCTTTTCAGCAAGGAATCACTCTCTGCCCGAGCATCACTTTGCGCTGCCGGTACGCGAAGGAGGGTTTCGGCTGCCCCTGCAGCCAGGCATCACCCTGGCGCCGCCAGGTTATCATCTGCTGGTCTCTGATACTCAGACACTGGATATCTCTCAGGATGAGCGGGTTAACTGGTCGTGCCCGAGTATCGATGTGCTGTTCCGGTCGGCAGCAGAGGTGTTTGGCTCGCGTTTGATTACCCTGACGCTGACCAATGTCAATGCCGATGCCGATGCCGATGGTGCTGAAGGGGCCGCGTATACGGCTCGCCTCGGTGTCTGTGTGCTGGCCCAGAACCCTGCCGATGCCGAGCATCGTATCACCCTACGACTGATAGCTTTAGCCGGAGTGACTGCCTTATGAATAAAGAACTTAAGCGTATTCTGCCTGATGTGGCGTCTGATTTTGCCAATGAGGAGGTGCGCAGGCCTAAGGTGCTGATCGTCGATGATATAGACGCTAATATCTTCGCGCTTAAGAAAACCCTTGCCAAGCTCGATTGTGAAATAATCACCGCCAGTTCCGGTGCCGCTGCGCTGGCGCTGACCCTGCGCCACGAGTTCTCGGTTATTCTGCTGGATGTGCAGATGCCGATCATGAACGGCTTTGAAGTCGCCGGCTATCTGCGGGAAAATCCTGCGACTGCCCAGGTGCCGATCATCTTTGTGACCGCGATCAGCACAGAGCAGGGCCATATAGCGGCCGGTTATGGCACGGGTGCCGTCGATTATCTCTGTAAGCCAGTCGATCCGGCGATGCTGATCTCCAAAGTCCGTATCTTTATGGAGCTTGATGTCCAGCGTCGTAAACTTAAACAGATGCTTGCTATTATCAGTGAGGTAGGACATCGGTATCAGGTGATTCTCGACAGCGCATCCAGTGGTATTGCCGAGGTCGATGAGGAGGGGCTGATTACTTTCGCCAATCCTGCTGCGCAAGGTCTGGTCGGTCGCTCTGCTGCTATGGCAGGACAGTCGCTGAGCGCCGTATTTGCCGAGGGTGACCCCAACTTTGGCGTGCCTTGGGAAGACTCTGTTCTGGCCAAGGCGATGGTCAATCAGGAGCGGCTGAGTGCGGGAGAGGGAAGGATGGTGTCAGGCTCATACACGGACTTTGCCGCCGAATATTCATTCTCGCCCTATTCGTCGAGTTACGGTGTTGGTGGCGGGGTCTTTATTTTTAAGGATATTACCACCCGCAAACAGGTGGAGGACAGTCTCTATCGCATGGCTCGCTATGATGATCTTACCGGCTTGCCTAATCGCGCCCTGTTTAAAGATACCCTCGCGAAAACCCTCGCCAAGGCCAAGCGCCGGCAGGGCATGTTCGGGGTCTTCTTTCTTGATCTGGATGGCTTTAAGGCCATCAACGATACCTTCGGGCATGCCGCCGGAGACCAGTTGCTGCGTGAGTTCGCGCAGCGCATGAATAAAAACCTGCGGGTGAGCGATCTGACGGGACGGCTGTCGGGTGATGAATTCGCGATGATCGTCGATGATGCCGATAGCAAGGAGGAGATTGAGATCGTGGCAGGTAAGATCAGGGCGCTCTTTGCCGAACCCTATGCCACAGGTGAGGCTCAGCGTAACCTGACGGCGAGTATCGGGGTCGCCTGTTACCCTAGCTCCGGTGATTCGGTGGATGCTCTGCTCTCGGCCGCCGATCAGGCGATGTACCGCGCCAAACAAAAAGGCAAGGGTTGCTGGTCCTATTGATCACCACGAATAACGGCTGATCGTCTTATTTGGTCCTCTATCTTATTGCCAGCAACACTTAGCCAGGACGCCGCCCTCTCTGGGTGAGCTGATCTGAATTGCTCCTGCGGCTGCATGTCCCGCTGTCCTGTAGATTGGGCTTTAGCTCGACGATGCCTGTGCCTTGCTGGCATTGCTAGGGAGGGGGCTGAGCCCTGCTGATCAGGGGATCAGTCCCTCTAGGTGCTTTGCCTATTCTTGCCTGCCTTCTTATCTGCTCTCTTGTCTATCTTCTGTTCTCTACCTTCATTTGGCTGGCCTATGTGTTGCGAGCAGGTCTGCTCTGTACGCGTTATCGGTGCGGAGGTGGGAATATTATCCCTTCTCGCCGGTATTGGAGGTGACCTCAGTATTGCTCGGAATGAGCGGCGATCAGGCTGGTCAGGGTGCTGTGAGTGTTCAGATGGAGGGGTGTGGCTGATACGTGGTGTGAATAGCCGTTATTTTTTAATCATTGTTTTAAAACAAATTAAAATTGATTTTGGCGGTTTCAAATAGTTTTTATGGGTATCCCTACCCTGAGGGTAGTTAACCCCAGGATAATGCTTGCTACGCGTCGGCTAAAAGTGGTATTCAATCCCATTTTTTATGGTAAGGTGGGGAGAAGTGGGTTTAAGTGGGTTTTTGTAAGAGTGTAGCGATGTTCAGTGGGGTCAGTGATATCAATCTAGACGTGAAGGGGCGCATGGCTATGCCAACGCGCTACCGAGAACGTCTTATTGATTGTTGCGAGGGCAAGCTGTTTGTGACTATCGATCCACTGGATAGCTGTTTGACTCTGCACACCGAGCCTGAGTGGTTGCTTGTTCAGGAGAAAATTGTCGCTATGCCAACCTACTCGCAGTCGGGGCGGTTGTTACGACGAACGGTTCTGGGGCATGCGACCGAAGTGGATATGGATACTAATGGTCGGTTGTTAGTGTCGGCCCCCCTTCGCGATTTTGCCGGGATAGACAAGCGTGTTGTTTTACTGGGGCAGGGTAATAAATTCGAGATCTGGGCGGAGCATAAGTGGCTCGAGACCCGGAATGCATACATGAATTCATCAGCAGATACCGCGACCTTGCTGGATGAGTTGAACGATCTATCCCTATAGGGCAGCTATGAGCGAGCAATTCAAGCATAAGAGTGTACTGCTGGATGAGGCAGTCGAACTGCTGATAACAGATCCCTCGGGTAGTTATGTCGACGGGACCTTCGGTCGGGGTGGTCATTCGCGGGTGATCCTGTCTGCGCTGGACGCTGGAGGACTGTTGCTGGGGTTCGATAAGGATCCTCAGGCGATAGCTGTGGCAGAACAGTTGCAGCAGCAGGATGCGCGCTTTAAGAGCATTCACGGCTCCTTTGCCGAGCTGCAGCGCGAGCTGGAGCAGCGTGGTCTGATGGGCAAGCTTGATGGCATTCTGTTGGATCTGGGTGTCTCTTCGCCGCAGCTGGACGATCCGGAGCGCGGCTTTAGTTTTATGAATGATGGGCCGCTGGATATGCGGATGAATACCGACGCCGGAGAGAGTGCGGCGCAATGGATCGCGCGGGCTCCTGAGAAAGAGATCGCCGATGTGATGTATCTGTATGGCGAAGAGCGTTTTTCGAGGCGCATCGCCAAGGCCATTGTCGCCGAGCGCCAGAAGGAGCCGATAACGACGACCGCGCGTCTGGCGGAGATCGTGAAGGTGGCAAATCCCAAGTGGGAGAAGGGTAAGAATCCGGCGACCCGGGCGTTCCAGGGCATTCGTATCTTTGTAAACAGCGAGCTGGACGACCTAACAGCCTGTCTCGAACAGGCGCTGGAGGGGCTCAGTGTGGGTGGCCGGCTGGTCGTGATCAGCTTTCATTCGCTTGAGGATCGGATCGTTAAGCGCTTTATCCGTAAACATGTCCTTGGCGACGAGATGCCACTGGGTCTGCCTATCCCGCAGTCGGAGCTTAATCAGCGGCTGAAGGCGATAGGCAAGGCCCGCAAGGCCAGTGATGAGGAAGTACAGGCCAACGTGCGGTCGCGCAGCGCCATTATGCGTATCGCGGAAAAGTTGGCGTAGCCTATTATGATCAAGCACATAGCGGCCCTGATGGCAGAGATAAGCGCTCAGGCTAAAAGCCTCAGCATCTCGTTGCAGGCGCTGGTGCTGGTGTTGGTGTTTATCGCCGTTATCTTAAGCGCGCTGACGGTGATCTATAGCGCCTTTCTCTACCGACAGGGTTTTAATGCGCATCAGCAGTTGTTTCAGCAACGTGATGCGCTGGATGTCGAGTGGGGGCAGTTGTTGCTAGAGCAGAGTGCATTAGCGGCGCACAGTAGAGTCGAGAAAATGGCCATTGAGCAGTTGGATATGTATGTTCCCTCGCCTGATGAAATCGTGGTGGTTCGTTAGATGAACCCTTCAAGCGCATCGTTGTCCTATACGGGACGGTTTCGTCTGATGTTGCTGATGCTGTCGGTGCTGGCGTTGCTGGTGGCCGCGAAGATCGTCTATTTACACCTGTTCGAAGATGAATTTCTAAAAGGCCAGGGGGATGCCCGGAGCCTGAGGGTGGTCAGTATTCCCGGGCATCGGGGAATGATCCTTGATCGTAATGGCGAGCCCCTGGCCGTCAGCGCGCCGGTTGAGAGTATCTGGTTTGATCCGCGGGAGTTCGTCGCCGATAATGCCCAATTACGCGTATTGGCCAAGGCGTTGCATCTGTCCGATACCCGGTTGCAGCGGCTGATAAAGGCCAGTGCGGGGAAAAAGTTTGTCTATCTCAATCGCCAGATGGCGCCTACTGATGCCGAGCAGGTGGTGGCGTTGGGGATTGCCGGTGTCTATAGCCAGAGTGAATATAAGCGCTACTACCCGGCGGCAGAGGTCGCGACCCATCTGGTGGGATTTACCAATGTAGATGGTGCAGGTCAAGAGGGGATGGAGCTGGCTTATGATAAGTGGCTTCGAGGCGCTGAAGGCAGCAAACGGGTCTTGAAGGATCGGTTGGGTCGTACCATTAAAGACATTGAAGATCTGACCCAGGCCAATCCGGGTGATGATCTGACCCTGAGCATCGATCTGCGGATTCAGTATCTGGCCTACCGTGAGCTGAAGGCTGCGGTACAGCAGCATAGAGCCCGGTCGGGTTCGGCGGTGGTTCTGGATGTGGCTACCGGCGAGGTGTTGGCAATGGTGAATCAGCCCTCCTATAACCCTAATGACCGTAGTGTGCTGGAAGTGTCTCATCTTCGAAATCGGGCGACTACCGATACCTTCGAACCCGGTTCAACCATGAAGCCACTAACGATAGCCGCGGCGATGGCCAGTGGTCAATACACCCCAGACAGCAAGATCGATACCTCCCCGGGTTATCTCAGGGTTAAAGGCAGCACCATTCGTGATCATAAAAATTACGGGGTGCTGGATCTGAGCCATATCATCAGTAAGTCCAGTAACGTCGGCGCCAGCAAGCTGGCGCTGAGCCTGGAGCCGGACGCGATCCGCAACATGTTTTCTAATGCCGGCTTAGGTCGGGTAACGGGGAGTGGGTTTCCCGGTGAGCGGGTCGGTAAGTTGCCTTATGTTCCGGCAAAGCGCTTGGTGGAGCGGGTGACGATGTCCTACGGCTATGGGTTGGCGGTGACCCCGTTGCAGCTGGCACAGGCCTATATGGCGTTTGGCGGCGGCGGCATTCGCCGTGATCTGTCGCTGCTCAAGACGGCGCAACCGATGCCGGGCGAACGTATCATGCCCGAGCCCATTGCTCGTCAGATCTTGGATATGATGGAGCAGGTGACTCTGGAGGGTGGTACTGGCAGCCGGGCTCAGGTGCCGGCGTTCCGGGTGGGAGGCAAGACCGGTACCGTACATAAGGTCGGATCCGGCGGCTATGAAGAGGACCAGTATGTGGCGATTTTTGCAGGTATAGCACCGATTCAGGATCCCCGTTTTGTCGCTATCGTGGTCGTCGATGAGCCCAGGGGCCAGGAATATTATGGCGGCGAAGTGGCCGCACCGGTGTTTTCGCGCATTATGGCCGGTACCCTGAGGCTGATGAGCGTCGCGCCAGACAAGCTAGGCTTGCCACTGGATCAGCAATTAGCCTGGAAAACCCCATGACCCGCGACTATACAATGACGCTCCACGCGCTGCATCTAAACAGTAAAGGCTTGCCACTGGATCAGCAATTAGCCTGGAAAACCCCATGAGTGATGACTATTCGACGACATTGCAGGCGCTGTTTCCAAACAGTAACCTGCCGCCGGGCAGCGCCTTACAGCAGGTTACAGGGATTAGTAACGACAGCCGCCGCATTCAGGGCGGCGATCTGTTTCTGGCCTGTCCCGGAGTCTCTCAGGGCACGAACAACCAGGACGGCAGTCAGTATATAGACGCAGCGATTGCCAAGGGTGCGGTCGCGATCGTCTGTGAGGAGGGCGCCGGCTCTGGCATTGGCTCTGACCCTAACATTGGGGCGAGGGCTCTGGATGTGCCGGTGATTGAGGTTAAAAACCTGGCTCAGCATCAAGCCGAACTGGCCAGTCGCTTTTATCAGCGGCCCAGCCAGGCTCTGCAGGTGATCGGGATTACCGGCACTAATGGTAAGACCTCCTGTAGCCATTTTATCGCCCAGGCATTAACACGGCTGGGTCAGAAAACGGCGCTGATAGGCACCACGGGCAATGGTTTTCCCGGGGCTTTGGAAGCGACGACTCATACCACCCCGGATGCGGTGCGGCTGCAACAGTTGCTGGCGTGCTTCAGAGATCAGGGCGCGGAGGCGGTGGCGATGGAAGTCTCGTCGCACGCGCTGGACCAGCAGCGGGTGGCAGAGGTAGGGTTCGATCTGGCGGTATTTACCAACCTGAGTCGCGATCATCTCGATTACCACGGCACTCTGGAGGCCTACGCGGAGGTCAAGGCGCGGCTATTTCTGGAAACCGGAATCAAGCAGGCGGTGATCAATACCGATGATGCCTTTGGGCGGCTGTTGTGGCCGCGTCTGCCTGCGTCGGTGGACGCGATCGCTATCGGTAAACAGCTACAGCCAGGCACCAGGCAGCTACAGATTTTGAACAGCCGCCTGCATAGCCGTGGTATTGAAGCGACTATCGCGAGCCCCTGGGGTGAATTACAGATTAGCAGTCCGCTGCTGGGATATTTTAATTTATATAACCTGCTCAGTGCCTTGGGCGTGCTGCTGCTGGTTGGTGTCGAATCCGGGGCTGCGGTTGCGGTGCTCAATCAACTCGAGGGCGTCGAAGGTCGGATGCAGGCCTTCACCAAGGATCTCAGGCCGCTGGTGGTGGTAGACTATGCACATACGCCTGATGCCCTGGATAAAGCCCTGGCCTCGTTGCGTGAGCATTGTGAGGGACAGCTCTGGTGTCTGTTTGGTTGTGGCGGAGATCGTGATCGTGGCAAGCGGCCGCTGATGGCGCAGGTGGCGGAGCAGCACGCCGATCGGCTGGTGATCAGCAGTGACAATCCACGGTCGGAAGAGCCCGAGGCTATTATTGACGAGTTGATGGCTGGGCTGAAACGGCCCGCTAAGGCGCTACGTCAAGCAGACCGGCGTCTGGCGATCGAAACGATTATTGCTCAGGCAGGCCCTGCCGATGTCGTGCTGATAGCAGGCAAAGGGCATGAGGCGTATCAAGAGATTAAAGGGGTGCGTTATCCCTGCAGTGATATCGACATCGTGCGTCGGTGTCTGGGGGCTCTTGATGGATACTAACAGGATGCTCACTAACTGGACGCTGAAGCAGTTGCAGCTACCCTTGGATGCCTTGAGCCTACAGGGTGATGCCGAGGGCGAGATTCAAGCCATCTGCACCGATACTCGAAGCCTGAAAACGGGTGATCTGTTTGTGGCTCTGAAGGGTCCCAATTTTAACGGTGATCTGTTTGTGGAGCAGGCGCGGCAGGCCGGAGCGGTTGCGGCCATCGTGACCGAGTTACAGCCCATCGATCTGCCGCAGCTGGTAGTTAAGGATACCCGGATAGCCCTGGGCCAGCTGGCCGGGTTACATCGTCAGGCCTTTGCCGGCCCTGTCGTTGCGATCACTGGTAGCAGTGGCAAGACCAGTGTTAAAGAGATGTTGGCGCGGGTGCTGGGGCAGAACGCACCGGTGCTGGCGACGCGCGGCAATCTTAATAACGACCTGGGCGCGCCCCTGACGCTGCTGTCACTACAGCCGGAACACCGCTATGCGGTGGTCGAGCTGGGTGCTAGTGCGCGTGGTGAGATCGCCTACACGACGGCGCTGACCCAGCCAGATATCGCCATCTTGACGAATGCCGCGGCTGCCCATCTCGAAGGTTTCGGCAGCCTGCAGGGCGTGGTTGAAGCCAAGAGCGAGATCTTCACGGGGCTCAAACCCGACGGGGTGGCGGTCGTTAATCTGGATGATCCCCATTGCGGTTATTGGCTGGATCAGCTTGAGGGCCGCAAGTTACGTACCTTCAGTCTGGACTCCAGGCTGGCTGATCTGTTCGCCAGCGATCTGGAGACCGGTGCCGATGGCTGTTGCAGCTTCGTATTGAACACCAATGCAGGGCAGGTTGAGGTCCATCTGCAGGTGTTGGGGCTGCACATGGTCGCCAATGCGTTAGCCGCGGCTACGGCTGCCGAGGTGCTGGGCGTTAGTCTGGAACAGATCTGCCAGGGCCTGGAGTCCTATAAAGGCGTGTCCGGTCGTTTGGCCTCCATGCCCGGATACCAGGGCGCCCAGATCATTGATGACAGCTATAACGCCAATCCAGAATCGGTCAGGGCCGCGATTCGCGTGCTGGCGTCAATGCCGGGTAAGCGCGTGCTGGTACTGGGTAATATGGCCGAGCTGGGGCCGGATGCCGCCACCCTGCACGCCGAGCTAGGTCGCTTCGCGGCCCAAATGCGGCTCGATGGCGTCTATGCAGTGGGAGCCCTAGCCGCTTATACCGGCCAGGTATTTGCGCAATTGCAGCAGCAAGAGGCCCGAATTTTCGACGATAAACAGACGTTGCTGGCCGCGTTGGCACCCACACTGGATGCCGATACCTCAGTATTAATTAAAGGATCGCGCAGTGCCGCGATGGAGCAGGTCGTCAGCGGCCTGACACAGAGGGTGAACGACAGATGTTGTTAATATTATCGGATCTACTCTCGGGTTACATCAGCGGTTTTTCTGTATTCCAATACCTGACCCTGAGGGCGATCTTGGGGGTGCTGACGGCGCTGGCGATCTCGGTGCTGTTTGGGCCGCTGATGATTCGTAAGTTGCAACATTACCAGATCGGCCAGTCGGTACGCGATGACGGTCCCCAGAGCCACCTCAGTAAAGCGGGTACGCCAACGATGGGCGGCGCCCTTATCCTGATCGCGATCACGATCAGCACCCTGTTGTGGAGTGATCTGAGCAATCACTATGTGTGGATCTCGTTGTTGGTGACCCTGGTGTTCGGTGCGATCGGCTGGGTGGATGATTATCGCAAGGTGGTGGAAAAGGACTCGCGGGGATTGCCGGCGCGCTGGAAATATCTGTGGCAGTCAGTCGCAGGGGCGGCAGCGGCTATAGCGCTGTATATGACCGCGACCAGTCCGGTAGAGACGCAGCTGATCGTACCCTTTTTCAAGACGGTTTCGATCGAAATGGGACTGGGCTTTATTGTGTTTACCTATTTTGTGATCGTCGGAACCTCCAATGCCGTCAATCTTACCGATGGCCTTGACGGTCTGGCGATCATGCCGACGGTTCTGGTAGCGGGTGCCCTGGCGGTATTCTGCTATCTGAGCGGTAATGTTAAATTCGCTGAGTATCTGCAGATCCCCTATGTCGTAGGATCTGGCGAGTTGATCATCTTCTGTGGCTCAATCGTCGGAGCCGGCCTCGGGTTTTTGTGGTTTAACACCTATCCGGCTCAAGTCTTTATGGGCGATGTGGGTGCCCTGGCGCTGGGGGCGGCGCTCGGTGTCGTCGCGGTAATCGTGCGTCAGGAGCTGGTACTGGTGATCATGGGCGGGGTCTTTGTGATGGAGACGGTGTCGGTCATCCTCCAGGTCGCCTCATTCAAACTCACCGGTCGGCGGATCTTCCGTATGGCGCCGATTCATCATCATTTCGAACTCAAAGGCTGGCCCGAGCCGCGCGTGATCGTACGCTTTTGGATCATCACCGTTATCCTGGTGTTGATCGGACTGGCCTCGTTGAAGATAAGGTAGGACGCCCTATGCAGCTGATCGGCAGCGATACATTCAGCATTATTATAGGTCTGGGCAAGACCGGGCTCTCCTGTGCCCGTTTTCTGGCCGCTCAGGGCAAGGCCTTTGCCGTCGCAGATACTCGGGAGTTGCCCCCGAATGTAGCCTTGTTCAAACAGCACTATTCGACGGTGGAGCTGCGCTGCGGCCCGCTCGACAGTGACTGGCTGCGGGGTGCTGACCGGTTGCTGGTCAGCCCTGGCGTGTCGCGTAATGACCCAGCGATAAAGGAGGCCGAGCGGGCCGGGGTCGAGATTCTCGGGGATATAGATCTGTTCTGTCAGGCCGTTGATGCGCCGATTATTGCGATCACCGGATCCAACGCCAAGAGTACGGTGACGACTCTGGTGGGCCAGATGGCCACCGATGCCGGGATCAAGGCAGGGGTAGGTGGCAATCTGGGTACGCCGGTGCTGGACCTGTTGCAGGAGGGTGAAAAAGCGCTCTACGTATTGGAGTTATCGAGCTTTCAGCTGGAGACCACCCGCTGGCTGCAGGCGGCGGCAGCGACGGTGCTCAATATAACTCCGGATCATATGGACCGGTACCCCAATCTGGGTGCTTATCATAGCGCCAAGCAGCGGGTCTATCGCCATTGTCTACATGCGGTCTACAACGCCGACGACCTGCTGACCCAGCCGCTGCTGTCGGATGCCATCCCTCAGGTTAGCTTTAGATTGGGAACACCCAATCTACAGCAGTTTGGTCTGTTACAGCACGATGGCGAACTCTATTTGGCCAAAGGCTTAATTCCCCTGATGCCGGTCAGTCGAATGCTGCTTAAGGGTAGCCATAACCAGGCCAATGCGCTGGCAGCCCTGGCACTGGGTGATGCTGTGGGCTTGCCGATCGAGTCCATGCTGCAGACCTTGCAGCATTTCGGTGGCCTGGAGCATCGTTGTCAGTGGGTTCGAGAACTCGACGGCGTGGCCTACTATAACGACTCCAAGGGCACCAATGTGGGTGCGACGCTGGCGGCCATCAGCGGTCTGGGTGCCGAACTGAGCGGTAAGCTGATTCTGATCGCCGGTGGTGAAGGCAAGGGTGCGGATTTCAGCGCCCTCGCCGAACCTATGCGGCGCTGGGGAGCGCTGGCGCTGTTGATCGGTCGGGATGCCCAGACGCTTGCGACCGCACTCGAAGGGCATTGCCTGTGCCAGACTCAGACGTCGCTGGAGAGCGCGGTCAGGGCGGCACAGCAGCGGGCAGAGCCCGGCGATCTGGTGTTGCTGTCGCCGGCCTGCGCCAGCTTTGATATGTTTACAGGTTTTGAACATCGCGGCCGCTGTTTTATCGACGAGGTTGAGGCCTTGCTGCCGGCATTCGAGCGGGGGGCAGGATGAAGCTCGCGGCGCTCGTTAGCTGGCCGAGCAGCTGGTGGCGCAGGCCGCGTTTCGCAAGCCAGGTGCGTGCCTATGACTCGTTGCTGCTACTAAGTGCCCTGAGTTTGCTGGCGATCGGGGCGTTGATGATCACCTCCGCCTCGATGGAGGTCTCCAACAGAGACTATGGTTCGCCCTTTTACCATGCGTTGAAGCATGGGGTGTTTATCTTTATTTCGTTGAGTGTCGCGCTGAGCGTCTTCGTGTTACCGATGCGGTTCTGGCAGCAGACCGGGCACTGGTGGTTGCTGTTGGGGTTTTTGCTGCTGGTGCTGGTGTTGATTCCGGGGATCGGCCATAAGGTGAATGGCTCTACGCGTTGGATACGTTTAGGACCTATCAATCTTCAGACTTCGGAAATAGCTAAGTTCTGCATGATCCTCTATATGGGGGGGTATCTGGTCCGACGCCTGGATGAGGTGCGGACTCAGTGGAGCGGTTTTCTTAAGCCTATGGGGGTGCTGAGCCTGTTTATCTGCCTGTTGCTGCTCGAGCCGGACTTTGGCGCGGTGGTTATCCTGGGCGGTATCGTCCTGGGAATGGTTTTTCTCAGTGGCATGGTGTTATGGCAATTTCTGCTGGTGGTCCTGGGCGCTATTGCGGCCGCGGTGATTATGGTGATCTCCTCTCCGTACCGTTGGGAACGGGTAACCTCGTACTGGAACCCCTGGGCGGATCCCTTTGGCACAGGTTATCAGCTGTCTCAGGCGCAGATTGCCTTTGGTCGTGGTGAATGGTTTGGACAGGGTCTGGGAAACAGTGTCCAGAAACTGTTCTATCTGCCTGAGGCGCATACCGATTTTGTGTTCTCGGTGCTGGCCGAAGAGCTGGGGCTAATCGGTGCCCTGGGCGTGGTGCTGCTCTTTGCGCTGCTGGTTATACGCATCTTTTATATCGGCCGGCGTGCCGAGGAGCAGGGGCTGCGTTATCACGCCTATATCGCCTACGGCATCGGCATCATGTTTGCAGGCCAGGCGTTGATCAACATAGGCGTTAACGCCGGGGTGTTGCCGACCAAGGGTCTGACGCTGCCGCTGGTCAGCTACGGAGGCAGTAGCCTGCTGGTCTGTCTGTCGATGTTGGCGATGGTCTCGCGCATTCAACTCGAGCGCTATCGTCACCAGACTCTGCCTCAGCTCTCTACTCAGGGAAAGAAACAGCCTTCGACCGAGCCCTCCACCCAAGGAAAGGAGAAGCAGAGACGGAAGCTGCGAAAGGAGGTCTCGGCGTGACGGCGCAAAAAACCCTACTGGTGATGGCCGGCGGCACCGGAGGCCATGTGTTTCCGGCCCTGGCGACGGCTGACTGGCTACGGCAGCAGGGCTGGCGTATCGAGTGGCTGGGCAGCCACCGCGGGATCGAAAATCGGCTGGTACCCGAAGCGGGTATTAGGTTGCACCGCATCTCGGTGACGGGATTGCGTGGCAAGGGGCGCCTGAGTTTGTTGCTGGCGCCCTTCAAACTGCTGCGCGCCTTCTGGCAGGCATTGGCCGTGTTGCGCGAAGTGAACCCGGATGTGGTATTGGGTATGGGTGGTTTTGCCAGCGGTCCCGGTGGCCTGGCCGCCTGGGTGTTGCGAAAACCCCTGCTAGTACACGAACAAAACGCCATCCCCGGGCTGACCAACAGGCTATTGGCACGCTTGAGTATCAGGGTTATGGAGGCATTTCCGGGTGCCTTCGCCGCGAAATATTCGGCCTTGCATACCGGGAATCCGGTACGTAACGATATCTCGATACTCCCCGAGCCCGAGCAGCGTTTTAGTGGGCGTAAGGGCGTGATTCGATTGTTGGTGGTGGGCGGTAGCCTGGGTGCCCGGGCCATCAACGAGTGTGTACCCCAGGCGCTGGCGTTACTTCCTGTAGAACAGCGTCCTGAGGTTTGGCATCAGGTGGGCGCGGACCATACGACCGCGGCACGGCTGGCCTATCAGCAGTCGGGGGTAGAGGTGCGACTGGAGGCTTTTATCGAGGATATGCAGGCGGCATACGGCTGGGCAGATCTGGTCATCTGCCGCGCCGGAGCCCTGACTGTCAGCGAACTGGCGATGGCCGGTGTCGGTTCGGTGTTGGTGCCCTTTCCCTTTGCCGTCGACGATCATCAGACTGCTAATAGCCACTACCTGGTTGATCAGGATGCGGCGGTCCTATTACCGCAAACGCAGTTGTCACCCGAGCGGTTACTCCAGCTGTTACAACAGCTGGGTGACCGAGACCTATTATTGGCGATGGCCCAACGTGCCCGCGCCCTAGCAACGCCTCAGGCGACATCGAGTGTTGCCCAACAATGTAAAGAGGTTGCACTCTGATGGCCGAAGGAAAAAACCAAGCTATGCCCACTATACAGACCCGGACCCCCTCCGTTGCCGTTCGGGACAAGGTCTCCTACGAGGTGCCAGAGATGCGCCGGATTAAGCGGATCCATTTCGTCGGTATCGGCGGCGTGGGTATGTGTGGTATCGCCGAGGTCTTATTGAATCAGGGCTATCAGGTCTGCGGCTCGGATTTACGCAGTTCGGCGGTGACCGAGCGGCTGCAGCAGCTGGGTGCACAGATCCATATCGGCCATCGCCAGAGCAATGTCGACCGGGTGAATGTGGTGGTGGTTTCCAGTGCCGTGGGTGAAGATAACCCCGAGGTGATCAGTGCGCGATCCCAGCGTATTCCGGTGGTGAGACGGGCAGAGATGTTGGCCGAACTGATGCGCTATCGTCACGGTATTGCGGTCGCAGGAACCCATGGTAAGACCACGACCACCAGCCTGCTAGCATCGGTGCTGGCGCAGGCCGGGTTGGACCCGACCTTCGTGATCGGCGGTAAGTTGACCCGCGCCGGGACCAATGCGCGGCTGGGCGAGAGTCGCTATCTGGTCGCCGAGGCCGACGAGAGTGATGCCTCCTTCCTGCACCTGCAGCCGATGGTCTCGATCGTCACCAATATCGACGCCGATCATATGGATACCTATGGCGGCGACTTCAATCAGGTTAAAAAAGCCTTTATCGAATTCTTACACAACCTGCCGTTTTATGGCCTGGCGGTGCTCTGTACCGATGATCCTGTGGTACAGGAAATTCTGCCCGAGATCGGTCGCCCGCTGTTGACCTATGGGATTAATGAGGGCGCGGATTATCGCGCCCTGGATATCAAGCAGCAGGGGATGATCAGCAGCTTTACCGCCTTGCGTCCCGATGGCCAGACCGCGTTGCCGATCAAATTAAATATGCCCGGACTGCACAATATTCAGAATGCCTTGGCGACCATTGCGGTGGCATCTGATGAAGGGGTGGGTGACGAGGCCATTCAGGAGGGTCTGGCACAGTTTCAGGGTGTTGGCAGACGGTTCCAGATTCAGGGTTATTTTCCGGTGCCCGCCAGTTCCGGACCAGAGGCCGTACCCGAGGCAGTACTTAAGGCCGCACATGAGACCGCGCTTGAGGTAGAAAGGGATGCGGTGATGATGGTCGATGATTACGGCCATCACCCGCGCGAGGTGGCTGCGACCATCGCGGCCATTCGTGAGGGCTGGCCTGAGAAACGCCTGGTGATGCTGTACCAGCCGCATCGCTACAGCCGTACCCGTGACCTGTATGAAGATTTTGTCCAGGTACTGTCGGAGGCCGATGTCTTGCTGTTGATGGACGTCTATCCGGCGGGCGAGGAGCCGATTGCAGGCGCCGATAGCCGCAGTCTGTGTCGCAGCATTCGCCAGCGTGGCCAGCTGGATCCGGTCTTTGTCGAACGCGGAGCAGATGTCGGCAAGTTGCTGAAAAATATATTACAACCCGGTGACTTGCTGCTGACTCAGGGGGCGGGCGATGTCGGCGCCGTCTCTCTGGATCTGGCTCAGCGCCAATTACAGCCCCTGACCCCGTTGGAGGACAACGCATGACAGCGATCTTAGCCAGTAGTCGTACACCGGAAAGTTTTGGTCGGGTAGCCGTACTCTTCGGTGGGCGCTCGTCTGAACGTGCGGTCTCGCTTAAGAGCGGTGCGGCGGTGTTGCAGGGCTTGTTGAATGCCGGCGTGGATGCCTTGGGTATCGACCTGTACGGTGACCAGGGTCTTGAGTCGCCGATCCAGCAACTGCAGGCCGAGTCCTTCGATCGAGTGTTTATTGCCCTGCATGGTCCTGAAGGCGAGGACGGTACCGTACAGGGCGCGCTGCAGATCCTGGCTAAACCCTACACCGGCAGCGGCGTGATGGCCTCTGCACTGGGCATGGATAAGGTGCGCTGTAAACAGCTGTGGGCGAGTCAGGGCCTGCCTACCCCCGAGTATCAGTTGCTTGACGACAAGAGTGACTGGGATGCGTTGGCCGCATTACTACCGGTGATGGTCAAACCCGATCACGAAGGCTCCAGTATCGGCATCGCCCGCGCGGATACCACTGAGCAGCTTGCGGACGCCTACCATAAAGCCAGTATTCTGGATCGCTGCGTGTTTGCAGAGCGGCTGATCCAGGGTGCGGAATTTACGGTCACTATTCTCGAAGGTAAGGCGCTGCCGGTGATTCGACTCGAGACACCGCATCAGTTCTACGATTACAACGCTAAGTACCATGCCAACGATACCCATTACCATTTTGAGACCGGGTTAAGTGCGGCCAAAGATGCCGAGATCAGGCTGCTCGCTGAGCAGGCGTTTGCCGCCATTGGCTGCAGTGGCTGGGGACGGGTAGATGTGATGCAGGATCAGCAGGGCCGTTTTTGGTTGCTGGAAGTTAATACCGTGCCGGGAATGACCAATCAGAGTCTGGTGCCTATGGCTGCACGAAAGGTGGGCTTGAGTTTTGAGCAACTGGTCGTGAAGATCTTGGAATCCTCAGACGGATGACAACGGTTGCCGAGCCAGGATCGATGCCTTCGGGGTTGTTACGAGACCCTTATAGGATCTGGCAATGGTTACAGCTACCGTTGTGGGTGTTGGTACTGAGTCTTGCCTGGCACCTTGCCGGGCTCTGGTTGCAGCGTCCGCTGGTCGAGATTGAGGTCAGTGGTGATTTTCAGCAACTCGATTCTCGGCAGCTGGAGCAGCAGCTATGGCGGCAGATGGCGGCAAGCTCGGTGCTTGGGGATCTGGCTCCCATCAAGCAGTTGCTGGAGCAGCAGGATTGGATTTATGAGGTTGATCTACAGCGCAGCTGGCCGGATCTGCTGCGGGTCCGGGTGAGAGAGGAGCGTCCGGTTGCGCGTTGGGGAGACCAGGGGTTGGTTAATGAGCAAGGACATATTTTTAGCCCGGCAACGCTGTATAGCCAGCAGCTTCCCGCTGAATTTGCTGCCCTGCCCCGGCTGAGTGGGCCGGCGCAGCACTCTCTGAATCTGATGGCGCAATACCGTGATTTTAATCAGATCCTGCGCCCGCTGGGGGTCCGTTTGGTCGGCTTACAGCTGGAGGCACGCGGGGCCTGGATCCTGACATTGGACAGGGGTATACGATTGCTTATCGGCAGAGGTCATTCGATAGCAAAGTTACGCCGTTTCAGTCAGGTATACCGTGAGTTGTTAGTACGTTATGCCGATCGTATCGATCAGATCGATGCCCGTTATACCAACGGTCTGGCAGTGACCTGGAATGAACCCCCGGTCATGCAACAGCATTAAATATGCATTATGTCAGACCCGTGGCGAGTCTAAAAATCGCCTCACCCATGATGAATGAGTAAAGATATTGGAACAGTACAACAACATGATCGTCGCCCTGGATATAGGCACCTCTAAAGTAGTGGCGCTGGTGGCAGAGGTGGATCCGGACGGCACTATCAGGGTGGTGGGCATTGGCTCGCATCCCTCGCGAGGGATGAAAAAAGGCGTGGTGGTTAATATAGAGTCCACCGTGGTCTCGATTCAACGCGCCGTGGAGGAAGCTGAACTCATGGCCGGTTGTAAGATCCACTCGGTCACCGTGGGCATCTCTGGCAACCATATCAATTCGCTGAACTCGCATGGCATTGTCGCGATTCATGATCGGGAGGTGATCGAGCAGGATCTCGATCGAGTGATCGATGCCGCACGCGCCGTGGCGATTCCTGCAGATCACAAGATCTTGCATATACTGCCACAGGAGTACGTGATCGATAACGAAGAGGGCATCAGAGAACCGCTGGGGATGTCCGGAGTCCGCCTGGAAGCCAAGGTGCATCTGGTCACCTGCGCCAGCAATGCCGCCCAAAATATCGACAAGTGCGTCCAGCGTTGTGGGTTGGAAGTCGATTCGATGGTGCTGGAGCAGGTTGCCTCCAGCTATGCGGTGCTGACCGACGATGAAAAAGAGCTGGGCGTGTGCATGGTGGATATCGGTGGCGGAACGACCGATATTGCCATATTTACCGGCGGTTCCATTCGTCATACCGCCGTTATTCCGATCGCCGGCGACCAGGTGACCAGCGATATCGCGATGGCGCTGCGCACGCCCACCGCCCATGCCGAAGAGCTGAAGATTAAATATGCCTGTGCCCTGGCGCAGCTGGCCAGTGCCGAGGATATCGTCAAGGTCCCCAGTATCGGCGACCGCCCCCCCCGGGACCTGAGTTGTCAGGCGTTGGCGGAGGTGGTGGAGCCACGCTACGATGAGCTGTTCAGTCTGGTGCAGGCCGAGCTGCGCCGCAGTGGCTTCGAGGACTTGGTGGCAGCCGGGCTGGTGTTGACCGGAGGTACCTCGCGGATGGAGGGCGCGGTCGAGCTGGCCGAAGAGATCTTTCATATGCCGGTCAGGCTGGCCAAGCCTCAGGGTGTTAAGGGGCTGGAGGATATCCTGCATAGCTCCATCTATGCCACCAGTGTCGGCCTGCTGCTCTATGCCGAGAAAGAACTGCCCGCCAATGGCGGCAGGCAGCGTGGTATCCGGCCGCGGGCGCAGGTCCCGGAAGGCCCCGGTGTGTTCGTCAGAATGAAAGGTTGGTTGCAGAATAATTTTTAAACGTACGCGTTACAGAAAAAGCGGGGCCGTGGCGGCTGCTTCGTAACAGGGAGGCTTATAAGGACAGGAGGGTCCCTGTTAACATAGCGCCAATGCAAGCGCAGCACGATTTTTCAAGGGGAGAGAATTATGTTTGAAATGGCTGATCATGTGCCACTTAATGCAGTAATTAAAGTCATAGGTATTGGTGGCGGTGGCGGTAATGCCGTGCAGCACATGTTGACGAGCGATATCGAAGGCGTCGACTTTATCTGTGCCAATACCGATGCACAGGCGTTACAGCGCTTGACGCAGGCCCGCGTGCTGCATATAGGTAGTGCGCTGACTAAGGGGCTGGGTGCGGGTGCCTGTCCTGATATAGGTCGTCAGGCGGCGCTGGAAGACCGCGAGCGCATCGCCGAGATGCTTAATGGCGCTGATATGGTGTTTATCACCGCAGGCATGGGGGGTGGCACGGGAACGGGTGGCGCGCCTATCGTGGCGGAGATCGCCAAAGAGCTGGGCGTCCTGACCGTCGCGGTGGTCACTAAGCCCTTCCCATTCGAAGGCAAGCGGCGGATGACGATCGCGGACGCAGGCTTGAAGGCTCTGGCCGAAAATGTCGACTCGTTAATTATTATCCCCAATGAAAAACTGCTTAAGGTGCTCGGCCCAGGCGCAAGCTTAGTTAGCGCCTTTAAAGAAGCCAATAATGTGTTGCAAGGGGCTGTTCAGGGGATTGCTGATCTGATTATTCGTCCCGGTATGATCAACGTCGACTTTGCCGATGTGAAGACCGTGATGTCTGAAATGGGCATGGCGATGATGGGCACCGGCGTGGGTCGCGGAGAAGAGCGGGCGCGGGATGCCGCCGAGGCCGCTATTAATTGTCCGTTGCTGGAAGATATAGATCTGCGCGGCGCCAAGGGGATTCTGGTTAACATCACTGCCGGTCTGGACCTGAGTCTGGGTGAGTTCAGTGAAGTGGGCGATATTATCGAAGAGTTTGCCTCTGACAATGCGACGGTCGTCATAGGCACTGTTATCGATCCAGAGATGGTGGATGAGCTGCGAGTCACCGTCGTCGCCACCGGACTCGGAAATCACGACGCGGTACCTATGGAGGTGGTTTCGAGCAGGCCGCGTATGACCAAGAGTGATGGTAGCCTCGATCTTGACCAGCTTGAATTGCCCACGGTAAATCGAGATAAGGCCCGAGTATCACGTAGCGTTACTGACAAGTCTAAGACGCCGGTTCAGACGTCGATGGAGCTTGGCAGGACCGCTGACGATGATCTGGATTACTTAGACATTCCGGCGTTTCTTCGCCGCCAGGCAGATTAGGAAGGGGGCTGTAGGGGCCACCTCTTCCCGGCTCCAGGGCTTTTTATTCCAACGTATAGCGATGTCGTACTTTGTTTTAGATTTTCACCACAGAACCGCTTATCAGATTTGCGTTTTGGGCCGCATTCCTTTAAATTACGCCCTCCCAGAAAGTGGGTGACCGCTTGGCTAGCAACGGCGGGAACAACAGGCTCAGGCTTGTTGTTGTAAGGTTCGCAAGAACAAGCTGGTATACAGTTAAGTTACCGAGTGGCCTACTCGAAGGCAACACTGTAGAATAGGTCGACGTTTACAACGACTTAACAAGCCTTCTAAAGGTTTTCGTTAAAAGCCTGCAAGGGCAGTGTAAGCAATGTTTTGGTGGGGTGTCCGAGTGGCCGAAGGAGCACGCCTGGAAAGTGTGTATACCGCAAGGTATCGAGGGTTCGAATCCCTCCCCCACCGCCATTATTCAGTTTCAGCCCGTCTGAAACGATCCGAAAAGCCGCGGCCTATCAAGGGTTAGCGGCTTTTTTGTGTCCGGTAACATCCGAAGCTAACTTGTAAGATCCCGCTTTATTGGTAACACTCTGCGATGTTACTAGGGACGGTGTTACCACGATGGCCAAAAAAACTAATCCGCTGACCAATACCGAAGTGAAACAGGCCAAGCCACGCGACAAGGAATACTTGCTTGTCGATGGGGAAGTACAAAAGGAGTACAAAAGGGGTCGGAGTGATTTACAGGATCTGATTCCTTCATGGCAGAGATGAATCTCAACGTGGACAAGGTGGGGTTCGGCCTTCTGATCTCCGCCATTATTCTAAAGCCCGTAAATACAACGTGTTACAGGGTTTAAGAGTCCAGTAATGACGTAAGTGTTGACGTCCGAATTCCCTCTAGATCTTCCTTTAGTGCTCCCTCTAATAGCATCTCTACGCATCTCAATATCCCTTTGTGCATCAATACTTATTTTTTCTTGATCACGTTGAGCGCGCCTGACGATTACGGTTATGTCATCGCGATGGTGAATGTCTGGCTTCCACAGGCCATGACTCTGCTGAGGCGTGTGGCTAGGTTGTCTGTATACTCGCGTTCACCTTGAGCAGGCGTGGTGGTACTCGGCGTACAAGTGTAGTGCTGTTTACCGTATAAATTCCCTTGCACAGCGTTAAGTGGTATAAAAAAGCGTCTAGTCGTTGTTTTGGCTATGAAAGTCTGTTATCAGGTCCGGTGGTCGCAATAGCTAGGTATACGAGGGATCGCGCCCGTCCTCAGGGACTGCTCAACCGCCCTCTAATCACTATCCCAAGCCATATTGAAACGGTCTTACACCATGAAAATAATACGCATGCTCTTACCCAACCAGCAGGCAGTCGATTACAGCCTGGATGCGATGCTGCATCTGCACGCGGTGCAGGGCGCCACCTATTCCGTGGTGGATCTGGAATCAGGCATTATTGTTGAGCAGGCGGTGCTGACGCGACAGGCCGATACCCTGATGATCGAGATCGAGGGTGAGCAGGTCGCCACCGTAGAGCAGTTTTATGCGCAAGGGATGGCCGCCAGCGTCGACACGGGCTCCCAGGCCCAGCAGTTGGCAGCGAATGATGCCGTTGCAGAAAGCGCCGATCTGGTGTGGGAACTTGCCGCGGATGCAGGCGCCGTCGCCGATGGGGGATTCTTCTCCGCACCGCAGCTCCTTTTTGGTGGGATAGCGGCAGGTGGCATCTATAGCGTCAATAAAGATGATGCCGCCGCCGTTGTCATCCCACTAGTGACCAATACCACGATCGTGGTCTTTGATCTGGTGGAAGGCATCTCCTCGTCCCACAGCGGCCGCATGTTCGATCCCAACGTCGAATACACCATCTACATCCGAGTGCAATCGGATAGCGCGGCATTGAGTACCGACGGAGCCGATGCGGAAAACGCCGCGTTAGCCGAAGGCGACGGATGGGGAATGTGGGGTGGCGCGGCGGACCTCGGTAGCGATGACAGGATAATATTGGTGGGCGATGACGCAAGGGGCCCTGTTATCGGCCCGAATGGAGATCCGGTGGGTGATTTATTAGTTAATGACGGCTACTTGATTTGGTCTAGTGGAACGAGTTTTGCAGCGGTGATGTATGACTCAGGAAAGTTCAATAGGCGACACAGCCAGAGTGGTCCTAAGGTGACAACATACTTATGGACTGGTAGTGTTTGGAATATGGCACCAGGTATCGCCACCACACCTGCGGAAGCCACCGGTTTTAACGCACTGAATACGTTGCCCGCAGGTATACTTACATCGCAGGGATTGGCATAGCCACCAAGGTCGCTCGTACAAAAGGGGTCGGAGTGATTTACAGGATCTGATTCCTTCATGGCAGAGATGAATCTCAACGTGGACAAGGTGGGGTTCGGCTCTCTGATCTCCGCCATTATTCTAAAGCCCGTAAATACAATGTATTACAGGGTTTAAGAGTCCAGTGTTGACGTAAGTGTTGACGTCCGAATACCCTCTAGATCTTCCTTTAGTGCTCCCTCTAATCGCATCTCTACGCATCTCAATATCCCTTTGTGCATCAATACTTATTTTTTCTTGATCACGTTGAGCGCGCCTGACGATTACAGTTATGTGATCGCGATGGTGAGCGTTTGGTTTTTACAGGCCATGATTCTGCTGAGGCGCGTGTTTAGGGTTGTCAGTATGACTCGCTTTCAGCCTGAAACCGGAGGTGCGAGTCTTCTGATTATTAACACCCATAGTTTCCGGCTTGCTACCTTTGCGGATCAGATCCACCTTGAGCATCCTTGGTGGAAGCAGGCGCGCAAGCTTGGTGACATCCACTACATAATTCCCTTGCACGGCATCAGCTGGTATAAAAGAGTGCCTGGTTGTCTTGTTTGTAAATTCTGTAATCAGGCCCAGTGCCTTCTCGGCGGGGTATCAACGGCCGGGTGCGTGAAAGATTGCGGCGTGAAATGCCTAGAGCCTTCAAGCGGCCTGACCAAGCAGGGCGTTGTATCGAGTTGACCCTTATGGGCGGCCCACCGGCCCCCAGTAACTATCCCGCTGTTAAAACGGTCTTACACCATGAAAATAATCCGCATGCTCTTGCCGAACCATCAGTCCGTTGATTACACCCTGGATGCGATGCTGAATCTGCAAGCCGAACAAGGGGCCCTGTATTCCGTAGTTGATCTCGAATCAGGGAGGGTTGTTGAGCAGGCAGTACTGACACGACAGGCCGATACCTTGGTGATTGAGATCGACGGTGAGCAGGTCGGCACCGTAGAACAATTTTATGCTGTAGGGATGGCCGCCAGCGTCGATATGGGTGCCCCGGCCCAGCAGCTGGCATCCAATAATGCCGTGGCAGAAAACGCTGATCTGGTGTGGGAGCATGCGGCGGATGCGGGCGCAGTAGCCAGCGGAGCCCTCGCTGGATCTCTGATTTTTGCTGGGGCAGTGGCCGCAGGTGGCTTCTATGTGGCGACGAGTAACGACGATGCTGTCGTTGCAGAGTTGACAAGTCCCCTGAGGGATGCGGCGTCGATAGTGGTCTTTGATCTGGTCGAAGGCGTGTCGTCGTCCCACAGCGACCGCACCTTCGATCCGGATGTTGCGTACACTATCTATATCAGGGTGCAGTCGGATAGCAAGGCGTTGAGCGCAGACGGAGCCGATTCGGGAAGCGCCGCGATGGCCGCGGGTGCCACTTGGGGCCAATGGGCTGGCGGCGGCAGCCTCGGTAGCGACGCGACAGTAATTTTGGTCGGCAACACACCCGATAGGTCCGTCGTAGGGAGGAGTGACGGTACTCTTGACAGTTACGAGCTGGGCAGGGAGGGCGGAGTAGCGTGGGTTACCCTTCCAGAGAGCGGACGCGGAAGTTGGGCGGCGATCTTGAGGAGCGATGGGGTATTGGTCCGTCATACGGCGCTGGGGCTTAGTAGCATTGCCTTATTTACCACTTTGGACCCTTGGGGCCAGCAGTACGTGGTCGCCGCCACAGATCCGTCGCCCGCCGCTCATAACGCATGGAACACAATGCCAGCAGGGATGCTGACATCGCAGGGATTGGCGTAGCCACTAGGATCGCTCGGGTAGGTACGCCTGAGCGCACCCTTATTGTCAGCGTTTCATGTCATCCTACATCCGTTGCTGAACGTCGCGTTGAGTGAGGTTCGGTCGACAAGTTGCTTGATCCAATAGTGCGCCTGTATTTTTGAAGTACCCTCTCTCCATGGAGGGCAAAAGCTGATGGCGTGTTACGGTCATCTGGTGAGCGGTTTTACCCTGTAAGCCCGTTCTGTTGAAGTGATAGCGAAGCCAATTCGCTGCCTCGGAACAAAACCCTAACGAGAGGCTCAAGGTTAACTCAGCGGGGCTTATCGCGCACTTGGTCATAGCTTCTCTTGATCCTCCAATGCGGCATACAGTACTCTGTCTGGCCACGTTACTCAGGACAAAGGATTATGTCAGGACAATGGATTATGTCAGGACGACTCACGCGAGCCATACCCTCCCTCGGAAAACCATCAGCATTGCGTCAGTTGCTAGCGATAGTGGTTTTTACCTTGTTTTCTACAGCGGTCTCAGCTGCTGACTTTCAAAAAGGAATGGATGCTGCCGCCTCAGGGGATTTTGCAACCGCGCTGCGGGAATGGACTCCTTTGGCTGAACAAGGGCATGCTGATGCTCAGGCCTTACTAGGGATTATCTACCACAACGGCGAGGGAGTTCCTCAGGACTATAAGGCAGCCATCAAGTGGTACACCTTAGCTGCTGAGCAGGGGCAGGAGATTGCTCAGTTTAACTTGGGGGGCATATATTTGGATGGCAGGGGAGTTCCTCGGAACTCTAAGGCTTCAATCAAGTGGTACGCCCTCGCTGCTCGACAAGGGAATGCGGATGCTCAGTACCGCTTAGGGGTAATGTACTTTATTGGCAAGGGAGCTCCTCAGGAATATAAGACGGCCATTAAGTGGTACACCCTCGCTGCGGGACAAGGGATTGCGGATGCTCAGTACCGCTTAGGGAGTATGTACTTTATTGGCAAGGGAACGCCTAAGGACTATAAGGCTGCCGTCAAATGGTACACCCCCGCTGCTGGACAAGGGCATGCTGATGCTCAGGCTGCTCTGGGCGCGATGTATCAACATGGGGTGGGAGTTCTGCAAGATTATGTTCGTGCCCATATGTGGGCAAGCATCGCCACGTTAAAGGGTAATGATATTGCTCGTTCAATTAGGGATGTCTCTGCCGGTCATATGACTCCGTCGCAACTAGAGGAGGCTCAGAGGCTCGCTCGTGACTGGATGCAACAGCATGATGGCTGAAAGGGGTCGGGCTGAAAGGGGTCGGAGTGATTTTAAAAACGGGGAGGACGGAAAAACAGATCACTTCGATCCCTTTTTCCGACCCCTGTTCCGTTTTTCCTCTTTTCTCCTATGTAGCAGCGAGTAGGGGCATAGCGGTAAGAACTAAGTCAGCCACTTCCGTTAATTCGTCCTGGGTTGCACCATTATTAGCCTGGATAGACATGCCCTGAATCACCGTTCCTAGGTAGCGCGCCAGCGTCTCCACATTCGTGGTAGCCGGGATATCCCCCTCGGCCTGAGCGCGTGTTAAGCGCTCACGCAGCCGTTGCTCGCTCTTTTGGCGGATGGTCATAAGCGCCTCTTTCACGGCATCGGCTGTTTTGCTGCAAGACAGTGCGCCCTGAATAATAATGCAGCCTTGCGGGTGGCTCTTGTCTGAAAAGCTGGCGGCGGCGCCATACAGCATTTTTTCTACCACCAGCAGGGCGGTTGGTTCATCGAGTGCAGGCTGAAAAAAAGCACAGGGGCGATTTTCATACCTCTCGATCGCTTTTAAAAATAGCTGATCTTTATTGCCAAACGTAGAATATAAGCTCGGCTTGTTGATGCCCATCGCTTCCGTCAGGTCTGCTAACGAAGTGCCGTCATAGCCTTTACGCCAAAAGACTTCCAGGGCCTGCTCTAGTGCTACTTCGGGATCAAAAGCACGGGGTCTGCCGACCGAAGCTGTACAGCGTGATGCCGACATAACTCTTCTCCTCATCATATTTCTTTAGTCAGGCTCAGCAGCCTGCACCACTTCGCTATACAGTAACGCCGCCGAAAAGCCGCTGAGTTAGCGGCTAACGGTTGGTCTTGCCCCTATTTCACGGACAGTCAGTCCGGGCTCAGCCCGATAATGTCCTCAGTTAACAAAGGGCTAATCTATCGCCCAGAGTGCAATCAGCAGAAGCGCTGTTCGATAAATATTGTACCAATCAGTATGAAATAGATTGTGTATCATATGCCCTTATTATATTCTTACCGCTCGGTATAAAAATAGTGCAGTTATCAAGTAAATATCACTTTTATGCAATCGCTGTGCTCAGGCACAGGCTTTAAACCGGTCTTATTAAAAATCACCTGGCTTAGGAGACTAACGCTATGAGTACCCCAAAAATGATCAGAAACTTTACGCTTGCCAGCATGGTTGCCGTAGCACTCGCCGCCTGTGGTGGGAAAGAAGCCGCCGCACCTAGCGCGTCCGGCGCGAATCCTCCACCGGAAGTCAGCGTTGCGCAAGTCATTCATGAACGTATTACCGAATGGGATGAGTTCACTGGCCGCTTAGAAGCCCCGCAGACCGTGAGTCTCGTTCCCCGTGTTTCTGGTTATATTGAAAAAGTCAGGTTCAAGGAAGGCGCGCTGGTTAAAAAAGGCGAGGTGCTCTTCAGGATAGATTCACAGCCGTTCGATATCGAAGTGACGCGCTTAACCGCCGATCTGAGTAACGCTAAAGCGGCGGCCCAACTGGCTCGCAACGATTACGATCGAGCCAAGAAACTGGGTAAACAGCGTGCTATCTCTAACGAGGCTGTCGACAATCGACTCGCTCAGCAGCAGCAAACCGCCGCCCAGGTGGTCTCTGTACAGGCCGCATTAACAAGAGCGCAATTAGATGTGGCCTATACCCGGGTAACGGCCCCGATCGATGGTCGTGCATCCTATGCTCTGGTGACTGAGGGTAATTTTGTTAATGCCGGTCAGAGTGAGCTTACCAGTCTGGTCTCTACCGATACCATGTACGCCTATTTTGATCTCGATGAACAAACGTATCTGAAATACGGCGAGTTGGCTCATGCTGGAAAGCGTGCCGATACCCGGGATACCAACACCGATAATCCTGTTTATATGGGGCTTGCTAACGATGCTGGCTACCCTCATATCGGCCATGTCGACTTCGTCGATAACCGCATGGACCAGCAAACCGGCACCATTCGAGTGCGTGCACGATTTTCAAATCAAGAGAATGACTTGATTCCTGGTTTATTTGCACGACTCAAGCTCATCGGCAGCGAGACCTACGAAGGTATTCTGGTCGACAATAAAGCCATAGGTACAGACCTCAATAACAAGTTTGTCCTGGTTGTTAATGCAGAGAATACTTTGGAATACCGCGCGGTGACCCTGGGTGAAACCCTCAACGGCTTACGTATAGTGACTCGAGGATTATCGCCAACGGATGTCATCGTCGTTAAGGGTTTGCAGCGCGTTCGCCCCAGCATGCAGATCAAACCTAAGACCGTTGCCATGGCAGATGACGAAGCCCTGGCTGCGCTACTCGCTGAGCAACAAACCTTAGACAGAGCTAGTGCCGTACTTAGCAACGCTGCAGAACCCACAGAAAATCGCGGTTAAGCCCAAGGTCCAGGTTTAGGTTCAGAAAGGAGCCCTTATGTTGTCCCAGTTTTTTATCAAGCGACCGATCTTTGCGGCCGTGCTCTCGTTGTTGTTTTTTATTGGTGGCGCTATAGCGGTATGGCAATTACCCATTACCGAATACCCCGACGTCGTACCGCCAACGATCGTCGTTACGGCTAACTACCCGGGTGCCAACCCCAAAGTTATTGCTGAAACGGTCGCCTCCCCCCTGGAGCAGGAGATCAACGGTGTAGAAGACATGCTGTATATGTCGTCTCAGGCGACGTCCGACGGGCGCATGACGCTGACCCTCACTTTTGCGATAGGTACCGATGTAGACCTGGCTCAAACCCAGGTGCAAAGCCGTGTAGAGCGCGCTAAGCCTCGCTTACCCCAAGAAGTACAGCGCCTGGGTGTGGTCACCGAAAAGTCCTCGCCCAGCCTCACCATGGTGGTGCATTTAACATCGCCTGATGACCGTTACGACATGCTCTATCTTTCAAACTATGCGGCACTCAACGTTAAAGATGAGCTGGCCCGTATCGAAGGTGTGGGTGCGGTGCGTTTATTTGGTGCGGGCGAATACAGCATGCGTGTCTGGCTCGATCCCAATAAAGTTGCGGCTCGCGGCTTGTCTCCCACAGATGTTATTGCGGCTATTCGCGAACAAAATCAGCAGGCAGCTGCCGGTAGTCTGGGTGCTCAGCCCAGTGGTGATGCAGACTTCCAGTTACTTATTAATGTAAAAGGCCGTCTTTCAAAAGTCGAAGAATTTGAAGATATTATCGTCAATGTCGGTGCCGAGGGAGAGATCACCCGCCTAAAAGATATCTCAAGGATCGAACTAGGATCCTCGAACTATGCCCTTCGCTCATTATTAGATAACAGAGACGCCGTTGCGATTCCGGTCTTCCAGGCGTCAGGCTCCAATGCCATTCAAATCTCTGATGATGTACGCGGGAAAATGGCGGCGCTGGCCCAAGCCTTCCCGGAAGGCTTGGGCTACGAGATCGTCTACGATCCCACCGTGTTTGTTCGAGGATCCATCGAGGCGGTGGTTAAAACCTTGCTCGAAGCCCTGTTGCTGGTGGTGGTGGTCGTCGTGCTGTTCTTGCAAACTTGGCGCGCTTCTATCATTCCCCTGGTAGCGGTTCCGGTATCCCTGGTGGGTACCTTCGCGTTCATGCATTTGCTGGGCTTTTCATTAAACGCACTCTCGCTGTTCGGCTTAGTCTTAGCGATAGGTATCGTCGTGGACGATGCCATCGTCGTGGTTGAAAACGTCGAGCGTAACATCGCAGACGGTTTATCGTCCCTCGCGGCAACCCAAAAGGCGATGAAGGAAGTCACCGGCCCGATCGTGGCAACCACCCTGGTATTAGCCGCGGTCTTTATCCCTACCGCCTTTATGTCGGGTTTGACGGGGCAGTTCTACAAGCAATTCGCCCTCACTATTACCATCTCGACTTTTATTTCTGCGATCAATTCGCTAACTCTCAGTCCGGCCCTGTGTGCCTTACTGCTTAAGGGTAAGCATGAAAAAAAGGATTGGCTAACACGCGGCATGGATGCGTTGTTAGGTGGCTGGGTGTTTAAGCCGTTCAATCTCTTTTTTGCAAATCTATCTAAGGGTTACGGCTGGCTGGTTAAAAAGGTAATACGTTTTGGCGCGCTGGTGGGCATCCTCTACATCGGCTTGATTGGCTTAACCGGCTTCCTGTTTGATACGACCCCCACCGGCTATGTACCGGGTCAGGATAAGCAATATCTTATTGCCTTTGCCCAATTACCCGATGCGGCCTCACTCGACCGTACCGAGGCCGTGATCAAAGAGATGTCGCGTATTGCCCTGGAGCAACCGGGCGTCGCTCACTCCGTCGCGTTTCCGGGTCTTAGCATTAATGGCTTCACCAACAGCCCGAACAGTGGTGTGGTCTTCACCCCGTTGACGGACTTCGATCAGCGCACCGACCCTTCGCTGTCAGCGAAAGCGATAGCCGGAGCCCTTAACCAAAAGTTTGCGGCGATCGACGATGCCTTTATCGCAATCTTTCCGCCACCGCCAGTCATGGGTTTAGGTACTATCGGTGGATTTCGTCTGCAGATTCAAGACCGAGCAAATTACGGTTATAACGAACTCTACAGGGTCACTATGCAAGTCATGCAAAAAGCCTGGGCGACACCCGAGCTGGCCGGTGTGTTCTCAAGCTACCAGGTTAAGGTTCCTCAGTTGGATTTGGATATAGACCGGACTAAGGCAAAGCAGCAATTCGTGTCATTAAATGAGTTGTTCGATACCCTGCAGGCTTATATGGGTTCTGCCTATGTCAATGACTTCAACCAGTTTGGCCGCACCTACCAGGTCAACGTCCAGGCCGATGAACAATTCAGGCAAACACCCTCGCAAATTAACCAATTAAAAGTCCGCAATCAAAACGGTGAGATGATCCCGCTGGGCTCCTTTATTAACGTGACCCATACCGCAGGCCCGGATCGGGTTATGCACTACAACGGCTTTACCACAGCCGAATTAAATGGTGGCCCGGCCCCCGGTTTTAGTAGCGGTGAGGCGCAGGCGGCTATCGAGAAGATTCTCGCTGAAACGCTGCCTAACGGCATGACCTATGAATGGACGGAACTCACCTATCAGAAGATTCTGGCAGGTAACGCCGGTCTCTTTATCTATCCCTTGATTATCTTGCTGGTGTTTATGGTGTTGGCCGCTCAGTACGAAAGTTTGAGTTTGCCAGTGGCGATCATCCTGATCATTCCAATGACGCTGTTATCGGCACTCGCCGGGGTACTTATTTACGGCGGGGATAATAATATCTTCACCCAGATCGGCCTGGTGGTGTTGGTGGGCTTAGCGACGAAGAATGCGATCTTGATTGTTGAGTTCGCACGAGAGTTGCAGGATCACGGCATGAATCGCTTCGATGCCATTCTAGAAGCGGGGCGCCTGCGTTTACGGCCTATCTTGATGACCTCCATCGCCTTTATCATGGGTGTCGTCCCTATGGTGTTCTCCAGCGGTGCGGGTTCTGAAATGCGCCAGGCGATGGGGGTGGCGGTGTTCTCAGGCATGATCGGGGTCACGATTTTTGGCCTGATCCTAACGCCACTGTTCTATTACGCGCTGGCAAAGCGTGAACCCAAACCTACGGCTATTACCGACCAGCCTGAACTCAAGGAAGGCGTCTAAGCGATGAAAACACCCTTTAAAGCCCCCCTTAAAACACCTTTTAAAACCTCTTTCAAAGTGACGGCCTTGGCCTTGATGGTCGGCACACTCAGCGCCTGTGCCGTCGGGCCGGACTATCTGGCACCTGAGCAGGTTAAAGACGTGCCTTTTAGCAGTCCTTACAAACCCTCGAATCAGGCGCTTAACTGGTGGCAAGCCTTTGATGATGAGGTGCTCAATCGACTGATCGACAAGGCGTTAGTAGAAAACCGCAGCCTCGCTCAAGCGCAGGCTAATGTGGGCCGCGCGTATGCGCTCTTCCACGATGCGGATAATAACAGCGTGCCGGCGGGCTCTCTGGATACCGGCTATCAGGCCTATAAGAACAGCACCCTGGCCTCGAGTGATGATGGCATCGTTAGCCGGGGTTTCAGCACTGGGGTCAACCTGTCCTGGGATATAGATCTGTTTGGCAAGCTCCAGCGTGCCAGCGAGGCGGCCCAGGCCCATGCGCAGCAAGCGGATGTTTTATGGCGCGATGCGCAATTACAGATCATCAGTCAGGTGGCCATCAGCTACGGTGATTATCGAGGCGCTCAGCTGCGTTTGCAGGTCGCCCAGGAGAACCTGGATAACCTCGAACAGAGCCGAGCCATTGTTGTTGCGCGTTTAGATGCCGGTATGGCGTCAGAACTTGAACTGGCCCGCATGGATGCCCAACTTTACAGCGTCAAAGTAAGCATTCCTGCTTACGAGAGTCAGCTACAATCGGCCGATGCGGCGCTCTCTACGTTGCTTGCGCAACGCCCTGGTCGGCTGTCTTTAGATCAGCTGTCTTTAGATAAACTTTCTTTAAATAAGAAGGGCAAATCACCGCACCTAATACGGCTACCGCAATTACAACAACCCGTCGCGATTGTGGAGGGTGAAAACTACCTCCGCTATCGTGCGGACGTTGCCAGTAGTGAGCGTGCGCTTGCTGCCAGTACCGCTCAGATAGGCGTTGTTACCGCAGACCTCTACCCCAACGTATCCATTGGCGGCTTTCTGGGTTTCTTATCCGGGCCGGGGTATTCATTAAACAGCGGTTCTCAAAGCTGGTCGGTAGCGCCAACGCTGAGCTGGCAAGCGGCTGATTTAGGTTCGGTAAGAGCGCGCATCCATGCGGCCGAAGCCAGCTCTCGTATGGCCTTGGCCGACTTTGAGCAGAGTGTCTTTACCGCGCTTAATGAGATGTCGCTAGCGCTTAAAAACTATAACCTGAGCCGCCAGCAAGAATTAATGACGGCACTTCAGCGTGAAGCCAGCCAGAAAGCCGTAAGTATCGCTCGCCAGCGCTACAACGCCGGTAGCGGTGAGTTTCTCGAGCTGTTAGATGCCGAGCGCGAACTGCTGCGCAGCCGTGATCAACAAGCGCAGCTGGAACAACAAACCTTTACTCGCCTGGTGAGTGTTTATCGGGTGTTCGGGGGAGGTATCAAGGTTCTCTGAATGGGTTGGGTTGCTGAGAAATATCGCTTAGTCTCACCCTTGCAAGGGGGGGATGAAAATATCCCCTTCAACACTCGGTTGCAGATGCGCTAACCAGACCTCAATTGCCCAGCATCGGCTACTCGATAAAATGGCGCGGCTGAGGATGGAGGACGACGGATCTGCTCTCAAGTTGCAGGACCCAGGACATCGAGCATAGCGTCTCAAGCCGGTGAGGAGCATACGTCAGCGGAGTTAAAAAGAAGGTCAGCCACTCTATGACAACCTGTAAAGTTATTGATCGTTATCTAACTATTCCCCAAGGACAGCTGTTTGTTCGCCAGTGGCTGCCCGGTACTCAAGACCGTTTGCCGCCCCTCGTGTTGTTGCATGATTCTCTGGGGTGCGTCGAGCTTTGGCGGGACTTCCCCGAATCCCTGGCCAGGACCCTCGGCCGTAGGGTGATCGCTTATGATCGGCTCGGGTTTGGCCAGTCTTCGGCCAGATCAGCATTGCCTTCGATAGACTTCATTGCCGAGGAGGCCAGTAGCTACTTTCCCAGCCTCTGCCAGGCGCTGGGAATAACCGACTATATTGTCTGTGGCCACAGCGTGGGCGGCGCTATGGCTCTGCTGATTGCCGCAACTGATGACAGCTGCAAAGGGGTGATCTCGGTGTCGGGCCAAGTCTTCGTAGAACGCCGCACACTCGAGGGGATCAGGGCCGCTAAAGAAGCATTTCAGGATCCGGAACAGTTTAAAAAACTAACGAAATGGCATCGACAGAAAACAGCCTGGGTTCTATCCGCATGGACAGATGTCTGGCTGTCTCCCGAGTTTGCCGATTGGAATATCACGGCACAGATCAGGGCAATCAACTGCCCTGTGCTGGCCATTCACGGGGAACTCGATGAGTTCGGTTCGGTGGCATTCCCCGAGGCGATCGTCAACAACGTTAGCGGGATTGCCAACATGGATATCGTCAAAGGCTGCGGCCACGTACCTCATCGAGAGAGTCGGCCGAAGGTGCTCGAATCTATCGCTGTTTTTATAAAAAATAGGACGCAGTTAGATACCTAATGCCTTGCTGGCGATTCGGCGTGTATGAGCGGTTTTTCGAGTACCACCCGGCAATCAGGGTTCGTTAGACGCTGCAGTTTGGGGCTGCTCAGGATGCGTCGATACTCGAATGAGTCGGCATCACCGGGCGAGCGATCGTTGCTGCAATTCACGCAGGGCTGCCATAGCCTCGACCGCGCAATCCAGCGCTACGAAGATATGATCGTGGTAAGCCCCTGCAACCACATTACAACTGATACCCGCATCGCCTAATGCTGTAGCGAAGGCGGCGGTTAATCCTACGGCCTCAAGGTCAGAATGGACGGTCAGCGTGATCCATGCCGCGCGAAACATCACCGGCAACTTGAGTTCCTGGGCTCGCGCTTCGGTGACAATAACCGACAGCCCTTCAGGTTCTATGATGCTGGCCACAACATCCGTCAGCGCAAGGCCTGCACACTCTTTGAGGCTGGCAAAAACGTAAACGCCCTCGTGTAATACCGGCTCCATTGTGCTGAGTAACGTGCTCAGGTTCGAAATAGCGGTGCTCATAGGCTGTTCTCCGGTTGGTGTTGAACAGAGGTTAGCGATCCACTGGTGTTAAATAAAGCCAAATTCCCTATAAGCGTGCTCAAGGGTAGGGGGGCGCGATTCGCACTGAACCTTCGTCTATTTAAACGGTGGGAGGTGTTTCAGCCCCCATTTGATTGCCAGTAGAGTTGTTTGACCAAATTAAATCGAGTGTAAATCCGTCACACTAGCCCGTGATGGCTTCCCCATTCAATATTTCACACCCGCATCAATGTAGGTTTGATCCCGCCGCCCATTCCGCTCGGAGATAGGGCTGCAGGCTTTGCTTGGCATGAAATTGATCAGATGCTGGCATTGATGACGGCCGGTAAATCTAGAGGATATCCGCGCGTTGGTTGTTCTCCTTGTCGAGCAGTACCCGTTTCTGACTGCGAAGGTGATGGCATGGCGCGCTTGGTTTTCACCGTGCAAAAGGTTTAATCAATAATTTTTTAGTGCTTTATAGATATAGAGGGTGTGTCAGTACGGCTTCGCACTCTCTGCAGATAATAATCATGTATACGTCGGAGTAGGGTGTTTATATAGGCTAATGCTAATGGATTAAATGTCACTTTAGTATGAGCCAGTCTGTTTTTCGAAATTATCACAGAATGATTGTTACGTAGTTAATCGTTGCTATATGGCGACGTGCTGCTAATATCGGCCAGACTATTTGGTTATATCCACTACATTAAAAATAGCAAGTGAGTATTGACTTATGCATAAAAGAAAAATACTGACAGCATGCGTATCCTCGGCGCTGCTGGCAATGGCCAGCGGGTCGGTACAAGCTGCGGGTGAGATACGGCTAGATGGCAATACTAATGCAACGGATGCACCTTATTCATGGAATGAAACTGCCGATAACAGCAGAGACGGCGTGACTATTCTGAATAGCGCGGTTATCTATATCGAGGATGGCGACGATCTTAATGCGGTTAAAATAGATGACGGCGCAGATGGCGATACGCTCACCCTGGCGACCGAAGTCGGAATCAATGCCAACGGTACCCATGCTGTGTACCTCGATTCCATCACCCGCCCAGACCCTGATGGCATTGGAGGGTCGGACGCCGCCAGCGCTGCGAATCTGTTGATCACCACCACCACTGATAGCTTTGACGGCGGCGAGCATCTGCTGCTGGATGTGAACGGTGACGTAGACCTAGGATCAGGTGCCCTGCAGATCCGTTCTAATGATGCCAATGCAACCTCAAACGAGACAACGGTTTTGATCGCAGGCGATCTGACCGCCAGCAATACAATACTGGATACCGCGACAGCTAATGGCGGTGAAGCAACCGATGTGGTATTGCAATTCGATGGCTCTACCTCTCAGACAGTCGCCGGTACCATCGACGGTGGCAGCGATTTCGAAGGTGTTGTCAACGTTGACAACGGTAGTTCGACAGTGACCTTCACCGGTGCCATAGGTGCAACTAAGGATGTAAACCAGGTTAATGTGAGCAATGGTCAGGGCAGTGAAAGTGATCCTAAGGCCGAATTTGAGCAATCCGTTAATGCCAAAGAAATCACCGTTGCGGGTAGGGGGGATGACTACTTCCATGACTCGTCCTTTGATCCGGTCCCAGACACATCCGATCCCGATTTTGATCATGCCCACTATGACCAGGCCGCTGCACATTTCCAGGGTACCGTTACGGCAGACACGGGTGGCATCACCCTCCTGAATAGCGATACAGAGTTTGAGGACAATGTGACCGTCAATAACGCCGGCAACCTGACCTCGAGGAACTCTGACGTTACGCTAGATGGTGCCAGTCATGCGATTGCGGGTGACGTAACCCTAACAGCAGGTTCTGTTGTTAATTTCACTGACACCCAGGGTGCTACTACCGTCGGTGGCAGCACCTTAATTGACGCCAGCTCCGATGTTTATATCAGCAATACCCTGGCCGTTGATGGCAGCCTGGATGTCACCGATGCCGGCACCTTTGTCAGCTTCGAAAACGACGTCACTGTCGGTACCGCTGCGGCCAGCAATCTGACGATCGATGACAGCGCCGAAGCCAACTTTACAGATACTGAGGGTACGGTGAAGGTTTACGGTAACCTGCTGGTTGTTGATGCCGTTGATACAGATGCAGATGCTAATGCTGTTGCCGTTGAGTTCGCCAGTAAACGAGTGGACGTTGATGTCAACCTGACGCTAAGCAACTCCAGGGTCGATTTCACCCACGATACCGGTGCGACTACGGTCGGCGGTGCGGCTCTGATCGATCAGGATTCTGTCGTCGACATGGACAACTCTTTGCTGGTAGAAACCGGTAATCTGACCGTGACCGATACCCTGACCTCACTGGATGTGAATAATACGGTAACGGTTAGTCAGGGCGATGTGCTGGTTAAACTCGGCGCTGAGCTGGATGTTGAAGGTGCTTTCAAAGCAACCGCTGGTTCCTTAACCTTAACGAATGCCGGTTCTGTCGGAACTTTCCAGAACGATGCCACAGTGGGTGCCGACCTGACTGTTTCTGACGCCGCTGAAGGTCACTTCACGGGTGCTGGCAGCACCGTCACTGTTGGCGGTAACCTGCTGGTGTCTGATTCCGGTGATACTGATTTTGCCGGATACCTCAATGCCATTACCGGCAACCTGACGCTGAGCAACTCCCTGGTTGATTTCACCAATGGGGTCGGTGCGACGACGGTCGGCGTTGCTGCCCTGATCGATCAGGATTCTGTCGTCGGCATGGACAATTCTTTGCTGGTAGCAACCGGTAATCTGACCGTGACCGATACCCTGACCTCACTGGATGTTAATAATACGGTAACGGTTAGTCAGGGCGATGTGCTGGTTAAACTCGGCGCTGAGCTGGATGTTGAAGGTGCTTTCAAAGCAACCGCCGGTTCCTTAACCTTAACGAATGCCGGTTCTTTCGGAACTTTCCAGAACGATGTCACAGTGGGTGCCAACCTGATTGTTTCCGACGCCGCTGAAGGTTACTTCACGGGTGCTGGGAGCACCGTCATTGTTGGCGGTAAGCTAGAAGTGTCTGATTCCGAGGATACTTATTTTGCCGGAGACCTCAATGCCATTACCGGCAACCTGACGCTGAGCAATTCCACGGTCGGTTTTATCAACGAGACCGGTGCAACGACGGTCGGCGGTGCTGCCCTGATCGATCAGGGTTCTGTCGTCGACATGGACAACTCTTTGCTGGTAGCAACCGGTAATCTGACCCTGACCGATGCTCTTACCTCACTGGATGCTACTAATACGGTAACGGTTAGTCAGGGCGATGCGCTGGTTGAACTCGGCGCTGAGCTGGATGTTGAAGGTGCTTTCGAAGCAACCGCCGGTTCCTTAACCGTAACGAATAGCGGTTCTGTCGGAACTTTCCAGAACAATGTCACAGTGGGTGCCGACCTGATTGTTTCCGACGCCGCTGAAGGTCACTTCACGGGTGCTGGTAGCACCGTCATTGTTGGCGGTAAGCTGGAAGTGTCTGATTCCGAGGATACTTATTTTGCCGGAGACCTCAATGCCATTACCGGCAACCTGACGCTGAGCAACTCCAATGTCGAATTCACCAACACCACAGGTGCCACGACAGTCGGTGGTGCGGCGCTGATTGATGGTGCCTCGGATGTATCCTTCGATACGACCCTGGACGTCACCGGCGCGCTGACGATTGCAGATACCGGTACACAAGCAGACTTCAATAAGGATGTGATTGCAGCCTCTATTGCTATTAATGGCGCGACGGCGACCTTTGCTGAGGATGTAACCGGCGCTATCCATCTGACGGATGGCGGAGCGGTTGCTACCGCAGTATTTTCCGATGACGATAACACCATTAACAATGCAATTACGGTTGCGGGGGATGGTCAGGGTAAAATCCAGGTTGTCGATACGGCGAACAGTTCTGCTGCTACCTTCTCTAAGAGTATTGGTGCTGAAGGGCTAGCCCTGGGTCTGTTGGATGCGGATGGCGCGGACGTCGTGCTAATGGCTGATGTCTACGCAAATGCTGTACAGGTTCGGGGATCGGCTACGGATGCTGCGACCCTTGAGCTTGATGCTGCCGGCAGTTTAAATCTGGGTGGCGTTGGCTTGTCCATCGATTCAACAGCAGGTTCTGATGCATCAGCCACTCTAAAGGGTGATTTCTCCGGTGCGGTCAGTATGGGGGCGTCGACAGGGACTCTCGCAGATCTTGACCTGGACAATGCCGAGTCTGTTATCACCGGTGATCTGCTGGTGACTGATTCTACAGGCACAGTCAATATTGATGTGGGTGGTAACGCCTATACGACCTTTAAGGGTCACATCGGTAGCCAGGGTAATGCTGTTGATAACATCAGTATCGCAGGTAGCGTTGCAAGCGATGCCTTCACCCAGTTTGCAGCCGATAAAAACATCTATGCCAACGCCTTTACCATCGCAACTGATGCTAAAGCCGTCATGCCGCATAATACGATTATCGGGACTACTTTCAGCAACGCGGGTTTCTTACGGGTTGAGGATACGCTAAC